>NZ_DAOMQT010000014.1:0-114884 GCF_035445465.1 Agriterribacter sp. | reverse complement strand
TCCTGCGCTCTCAGCCAGCGTTCGGGTATTTCATTGCTGCTGGCCTGGATATAATCCTGGTACGAACAGGCGATATAGGATTTATCCGGCAACTGCATCCACCAGCGGCCGGTTTTTTTACTTTGCAGGAACACCGTATCTATTTCGGCAAACGCTGTGTTGAATTCAAAGAAATTATCTCTCTCCGCCAGGAGCGCTTCATGCTTGCCCTGCCATTTTCCATCCACAAAATACCACAACATCTGCGCTATTTGTTTCGCGGTTAATTGCTGGATATCATTTTCCACCGTATAACCATAAATACCTATGGAATTGAGGTTGGGACTCATGCCTGCAAAACGGGTGAGCATGCAGGCCTGCTCGCCATCCAACCCATTGGGCGAAAGATAATTGGAAGGCGCCGCGGCATGCTGCAGCGCAGCAATATCAAAACTCAGCATATTCGTGTTGCGCAGCACGGGCTCCATCTCCTCCATATGTTCCTTTACAACACCCAACCGGTAACAATCAAAACGGAGCTTATCCATTGTTTCGAGCATATGCGGGTTTACAAAATAGCTCTGGAATGCAATATGATTATAATGCCTGATGAAATTGGGTTCGCCGGTTAATATTTCCATTAAGAAACTCCTGCTGCGCAAAGGATTATCCATATTCAGATCAATCAAACCGTCTACTACCGCGGCTTCAATAATATGGTTCAATACCTTGTACGCATCGTATTGGGCAAGGGTGAGATCGTGACTGCCTCCCAGAATAACTACTGTTTTCCCGATATGCAGCAGTTCACTTACCACGGTTCTCAGCGCCGCGTACGTGTCGGCTATGCCCGCACCCGATTTGATATTTCCTACATCTGCGATCCTGATATCTTTATGCCAGTAATACAAAGCATAAAACTGGCTGCGAATAACATCAGGACCGGCAGAATAGCTGTCTGAACCTTCGCCTCTTTGCTCGCCGCAACCTATCAATACCACATCGGCAATATCAAGGTCGGGCAACTCTTCTTCATACAATGCAATATGATTACCAATCTGTCCTTCTAAGTAACCCTCATCGTGCGATAAATGATACCGGTTAACCGGGTTTAAAAAATCAGTGATGTTTAGCACGTCACCCATAACAATGATTTTTACAAACCTACTGGTTCTGCAGCAAAAATCAGAGCAGAAACTTCTAACATGATGTGAAAAACCGGATAAGCGGCTGGTAAAAACACTTAGACGGACAACCGTAAAGCGCTATTTTACCTTTCGCAATCATTTTCCCGCAGCACGCAATGCTTCTAATATGCGTACGCCGGCATCCTTGCTTTCCCCGGGTAAAGCGGTAGCAGCACTCTTATTTTCAAACACTTCTTTGCTCCACTGCAGAACAGTAAGCAAATGAGGATAAGCCGCTATTTGCTGATCAATCCATTCAACAGCCTTTATTCTGTTTTCCCTTTTTTCAATTGCCCATGCCGATACCAGTGCGTTGGAAGGAATAAAATTGCTCACCGTATTGTCTATACGCGGGGTAAACTGCAAAATATGATCCAATAAAGCCTCGCCGCCTGCCTTCTTTAGCTGCCTGCCGCACAGGTATTCCATCCAGTCTTCCAAACGGCTGTCTATCTCATCATCATATGGTTTTCCCACCCCTAAGTTTTGTGGCCATAACCGCGACTGGCTGATAAATGTTAATGCTTTTTTGTAATTATTTTTTTGCATCTCCTGCAGCGCAAGCATCAGCTTCGCCTCGCGGTACAATGCTTTTCCTTCCGTAGCTCCTTCAAAGGGTATAATATTGAGCTTAGCCAGCACCCCATCGGCATCATTGTATTTTTTATTCAGCATCAGCGTTTTGGCATACAGCATACCCATAATGTATTGTTCTGGATGAGCCCTGTAGAAAGGGGCTATTACCGCTAATGCCGCGGCAGGTTGCTGGTGTTCTATATAATATTCGGTAAGCAGCTTATGGTACCGCCATTGTGCTTTATCAAGTAACAGGGCTTTTTGCAGATCACTCAAACATTGTGCGGTATCGCTCTCCTTAAAGATGGCGGAGCGCGTTGCATAAAACGGGGCGTAAGCAGGCTCATTGCCGCAGGACAGCAATAATCGTTTACACTCCGCTTCGCGGTTGCGATCTTTATATATCAATGCCAGTTGGTATTTCAGCAGCCAGTCGTTTTGCTGCTCCAGCAAGTGCTCCAGCACCATTGCCGTTTCTGAACGAAAAAGGAAAACCAGCTCAGGGTTTACCGCATCGCAATCTGCTTTTTTGTTTTGCAGAAATGCCAGCCAGAAAGCGGCTTCCGCACTTGCAGGGCTTAAGGAAAATACTTCCAGCGCTTTTTTCTTATAACCGGCATTATAATACCAGATAGCCAATTCGGCAAAGGTTTCGGCAGGCAATTCATTTCTCACTAAGGAAGTAAATGTCTTTTTAGTCTCTTCCGTTTGTTGCCAGAGATGTTTTTCAAAACGGGCGAAATGATTCAGCGGATCGTACGATAAAATGGCTTGCAGCACCGCGCCGGCTTTTGCCGCTTCATTGTTGTTGCGCAATGCAGCAGCCTGCAGCATCAGGGCATCAATATTATACCGGTTGAAATCAACTGCTTTTGCAGCATAGGCGATGGCTTTATCAAAATCTTTTTCTTTGCTATATAACCTGCTGAGCGCAGTATACGCTGCGCTCCTGTATTCAGGCGTAAGCGAGGCAATACTGAACCCGTCCTTTGCATCGGCTATATTACCCAATTGCGCATTAATGATACCATAATAGTAATTCGCATCGCCTGCGTGGGTGTCAATGCTTAATGCCCGGGCGGCTAATTGCAGCGCTTCGGTATAGCGCATGTTGCGGTACAGGAGCTCAGCCATTTTTACCAGGGCGGGAAGATAATTACTGTCTTTGCTTAAAGCCCCGGTAAGTTTTTCTTCAGCGGCTCCATACATCTTCTGATCCATATATTCCTTTCCCTGTATGTACAAACCATAGGCAGTATTCCAGTTGAAGTTTACAGGAGATGTTGCCGGCCGGCTGAGCGCTTCAAATTCCGGATCACTATGGTATACCAGCTTATTAGTACCCAGTGAGGCGGCAATGTCATTTGCGTTTATGCTTACCTGTAAGGAGTCTGCAAACACCTGCAACGGCGCCAGGTTCAGCACCCTGCTGTATATTGTTTTCTCCCCTGTTTTCACCACCAAAGTATCAGCAACAAACTGCGCCGCGGAAAAGTATATTTTCAGAAAACCGTTTTCATACTTTATGTTGAGTGCACCATATGCATTGGCCTGACCGATGCCCTGCGTTTGTGATACGGGATACCAGTATTCCTTCCAGGTATCTGTGGCATAGGGAGCAAAGCCAATATGCTTAAAGGGGGTAAACGTACTTGGAGATGAGTTTTGATTAAAGAGCCTTCCCGATTGAATTTCTACATATTGTCCATCGGTATCGGTGAGCAGTTTTTCCCAGATCATACCCTGTTGCGATAAGCCCCAGATCCAGATCTTTCTGCCTGCCTTATCATCGTATGTGCCATAACGCACCATGCCGGTATTATCATCATGCCAGTAGGCTCCAAAAAAATCAGCCGGTTTTCCAAACACGTGATAGGATTTGTATCCTCCAAAATTATTCTCTTCATAAAAACTGATCTTTTTACCGTTGGTTTTATTTACCGGCCAATCTGCATATTCTCCATTATGACCGATATACTTTGTACCGGGGAAAATAAATTCTAAGTTACCTTTTGCTTTAATACCGAGGTTCATCCAGTGGTAATAGGGCTGTTCAACGGGAGTGGAGTTGTACCAGAAAGACTGCGTGGTAAAATAGGCCTTATCTTTAGGGAGATTGATCTCTATCCGCCAGTCGCTTCTTGTTAACAGGTCTAATACGCCAATAATGCAGCTTACGCTTCCGTCATCGTTTGTGCGTGTTATATAATCAACAGGCGTGGCATTGGAAGGTGTATGGCCAATAATACCATAATTGGGTTCCAGTCCGCCGCTCGTCCATGGGCCGCGCATAGCAATATCACGGAACTTTACCGTGTGGTTATGATAGATAAATGATTTCCCGGATCCTTTTTCTATCGCCGCCCAAATCTTCCCTCCGATTTCAGGTGTGATGAGCACTTTAATATAGTCGTTCTCCAGTTCAACGATCTTCCATTGTTTTTGCTGAGGCTTATCGGTAAATCCGTCATAACGGAAATACGGGTACACAGGCGAAAGCAGCGGCATGGGATTCGGATCTGAAAATCCATAGGTAGGAAACGGCTGCATATATTCCTTCACCGTAGCCGGCTGCTGTGCCATTCCCATCATTATCGCGAGGCAAAAAAACAACAAAGTCATAAAAGGCTTTCTCATGGAACAATCATTTAAAAAGGCTTAAATACTAAAATTAGGAAAAACACTTCCATTAAAACACAGCAATCGTTTGTGTGATTTAAAGTTTCCCGGCTTATACATACATCGCACTGGCTCTTGCATAATAAAACTGTTATGTGCCGTAATAAAACCGTTGTAATAAGAAGTTTTTGGATATTTACACAAACAACCGGGCTTGCCCAATGGTCAGCGTTATGAATACCCCTAAAAACAAACGATTCAAAAAGCATGTAATATGACCATACGACCGCAGCTTTTTATATTTTTATTCTCCCTGCCGGTACTTTTATGCACTGCCATTTTCGTTCCTGCTCAAAATAGCCCTTTGGTGAGGATAACGCCAAAAGCATTATCCGCCGGCATGATCAATAATCCCGCATTTACAGAAAATGCAAAAGGCGAAAACTTCTGCTGGCATGCCCGGGTGGGAATGGATCAGTATGTAGAAAACTTTCAACTCACCGGAGATACAGCATGGTTAGATGCCGGAATAGCATACTACGACTTTCTGATTAGCAGGATGGACACCGATCCGGACGGATACAGCGGATGGATTGGCCCATACGCTTATGACGAAAGATATTGGCAGGACGCGCTTGTAGGCGACGCCATTCTGATGACAGGGATCCTTGATTTCTGCGTTCTGGTTTTGGAAAATGATTCCCTGAAAAAAATATATGCCGGCAAAGCCAACTCCTATGTTGAAATAGCTGAAAAAGATTTTGCAGAGAAGTGGGACAAAAGAGGAACATGGTATGAAGATGGTTCATATGGCGCTTATACCGGCTTCAGCAAGTTTTTAAAACCCGGTAATCTAAAAGAGTGGATATACAACCCTGCGGCTAACCGGGCCGGTGTTAGCCACCCGTTTAATAAACAGTTGGATGCCGGGCAGGTTTACCTGCGGCTTTACCGCATTACAGGCAGTACAGCTTACAGAAACAGGGCGGAAAGGATCTTTTTCACATTAAAAAGTCATTTCCAATACTTTGACGATCACTATTGCTGGAACTATTTTGACCCGCTCACCCCCGGCGATATTGATGCAGAAAAGAAAGATACACGCCATGGCGTTTGGGTTCATCCCTGGCGTTCGGGTTACCAGGCCGGCGATGTAGAAAAAATTACCGAAGCTTATCATTATGGAATTGTCTTTAGTGAACAAGACATACAAAGGATCATCAATACCAACCTGAATGTGATGTGGAATAAGGATAAGGAAAATCCAAAATTCATTAATTCAAACGGACTGGGTGCGGATAATGATACTACGGGCATTGCAGCATTCAAGCAGGCTTACGGGCATTCAGCAGCTTCAAAGAATGCGGGTGAACTCTGGACAGGCCTGCTCGACTTTGACCAAACCATACGCGACCTGTATGAACTGCGGTTCAGAGGAGGCAAACATGCGATTGAGCGTTTACGTTATGAAAACACCGTGCTTAAGAATCCTCCCGGCTTTAAAAGAAAATATGCTAAAGGAAAAGTTACCATACCCGAAATGCACTTTACAGAGAGTAAGGAACTCTACCTTGCCACTGTACTTCCGCATATCATCACAAAAAAAGAAAGATCGGTGATCATATGCAAATCATGGATACCCGGGAAATTGCAGGTAGACCTGTATTCAGTAACAGGTAAAAAAATCACTAACTTATATACAGGCACAACAGGAGAAGAAACCTTTATGATACGCTGGGACGGGAAAGACCCGTTGGGCAAAGTAAACTATACGGGAGATTATAAGATACGCTGGACAACAGGATCAGGATACCGGGAATTTCCTGTTACCATTTTATGAATAAACAACAAGTTTATGAATAAGCAACAAGCTAGTAGTCAACAGCTTCCACTTTCCTATCTTCAATGCTGTCAATAACCTGGTGCAGGCTCGGGTAAAGTAATTGTACATTTCCTTTTCTAATAGGCTTGCCATTGTGTTCATGTTTTCACAAATTTGCTTTTTAAAAATGACAGTTTAAAACGGGATTCGATGGGAACTGATACATGATGATAAAATATACCGCTATATGCCTGATGACAGGTCCTGTATGACAAAAAATAAACATGCTGCACTTTGCAACGCCAATGATTACCACGTTCTATCACATTACTCATTTCCCATAACTTCCGCTTTCCTTACATTTGCCCCTAAAGCCCGGTTGTATCAGTCAGCTCAGTTCCATATTATCTAATCCCATCGAATACCTTAAAGGCGTGGGCCCGCTAAAAGGCGATCTGCTTAAAAAAGAGCTGAACATTTTTACTTTCAACGACCTGCTGGAACATTTTCCTTACCGGCATATAGATAAAACGGAAATAAAAAAGATCGGCGATATTACACCGGCTATGGATTTTATCCAGGTAGCCGGTAAAATCGTTTCCTGCGAAATGATGGGTGAAAAAAGAGGAAAGCGCTTGGTAGCCGAATTAAGGGATGATACGGGATCCCTTGAACTCACCTGGTTCCAGGGCATTAGCTGGATACAAAAAAATATCCATGTAGGTCAGTCCTACCTGGTTTTTGGAAAGCTGTCTTACTTCATGGGCAGCCCACAGATCACCCATCCGGAAACCGAGCTGTTTACGCCCGAAAAAAAAGAAGGTAAAAATTATCTTGAACCGGTTTATCCCGCTTCGGAAAAATTAAAAGTAAGAGGACTCAACGGCAGGCAAATAGGTAAGCTAACGCAAACGCTTATTGAACTGCTGCATGAAAAAGATCTGCCTGAAAATATACCTGATACTATCATTAAGGAATTGCAGCTTCTGCCCCGGTATAACTCCTATATAAATATCCATTTCCCTGCTAATACCGAAATGTATGAGAAAGCCCTGGCACGGTTAAAATTTGAAGAATTTTTCCTGGCGCAGGTACGGCTCGGACTGATCCGCTTCGGCCGCCACCATTATTCAAAAGGCATCATATTCAGCAGGGTGGGTGAACTGTTTCATGGCTTTTATAAAAACCATCTGCCTTTTGAATTAACCGGCGCGCAAAAAAGGGTATTGAAAGAGATCAGGCAGGACACGGCAAGAGGATTCCAGATGAACCGGTTGCTGCAGGGGGATGTAGGTAGCGGCAAAACCATTGTGGCCCTGCTTTGCATGTTGCTGGCCGCAGATAATGGTTACCAGAGCTGCATGATGGCGCCTACAGAAATTTTAGCCCGGCAGCATTACGATAACATAAGCCAGCTTTTAAAAGGAATGCCCGTTGAAACGGCGTTACTCACCGGATCAACGCCAAAGGCTAAACGAAAAGAAATACTGGCGAAAGCCGCAGATGGAAGTCTTCATATACTAACGGGCACGCATGCCCTCATTGAAGACCAGGTACAGTTTCACAAGCTCGGATTCGCCGTAGTAGATGAACAACACCGTTTTGGCGTGGCGCAAAGGGCAAAGCTGTGGGAGAAAGGTGAAGTTCCGCCGCATGTACTGGTAATGACGGCAACGCCTATCCCCAGAACCCTGGCCATGACGGCCTATGGCGACCTGGATTACAGCATCATGGATGAGCTTCCCCCGGGAAGAATACCCATTACTACCGTTCACCGCTATGAAACTGCCCGGTCGCAGGTAATGGATTTTATAAAAGCCGAAATTCAAAAAGGCAGGCAGGCCTATATCATTTTTCCGCTGATAGAAGAAAGTGAAAAGCTCGATTATGAAAACCTGATGAAAGGTTATGAAAATGTGAAAGCGTATTTCCCCGAACCGAAATACTGGATAAGCATGGTGCACGGAAAAATGAAAGCGGCCCAGAAAGATGCGAACATGCAACGTTTTGTACAAAAGGATACTCAGATCATGGTATCCACCACCGTTATTGAAGTGGGTGTAAACGTGCCGAATGCAACCGTTATGGTTATTGAAAGCGCCGAAAAATTCGGTTTATCGCAACTGCATCAGTTGCGCGGAAGAGTAGGCAGGGGTGGCGAAAAAAGCTATTGTATCTTATTAACCGGCAATAAGTTAAGTGCCGATGCACGGGAGCGGTTGAAAATGATGTGCGCCACGAATGATGGTTTTGCCATAGCCGAAAAGGATCTTGAGATACGCGGACCCGGCGATATTGAGGGTACCCGGCAAAGCGGAATGCTCAATTTTAAATTAGCAAGCATTGTGCAGGATAAACATTTGTTAGATTTAGCTAAAAAACATGCGGAAAGCATCTTAAATGAAGATCCGGAACTGGATTTAGCAGTTAACCAGAAGTTAAAAAACTATCTTCAGCAGCAAAAAGGACAAACCCTCTGGAGTAAGATATCGTAAATGTGTAATTAAGGGTAAATTCGCATTATAAATCTGTACATTTAATAGAAACTACCATTGACATCTAAATCCTACATATTTCTTATCTGGTTATTATTATGCAGTGTGCTGGCGGCTTCCGCCCAGCAGGCAGTAGAGTTTACAGAAAACAGGGGCCAGTGGAACAATAGCGTTTTATTCAGGGGAGAAATTAATAACGGCGCCTTTTTTCTTCAGCGAAACGGGTTTACCGTACTACTGCATAATGAAGATGACATGCAACAGCTTGCTGAGCAAATTCACGGACATGCGGCTGAAGGGCAAACAGATCACAACACCAGCAAGAGAACCGCCCATCCCCGCCCCGGCCATGGCAATCAGCCGGATCCCAACACCGGCATGGCTTTACGCTCACATGCCTATGCCATGCGCTTTGCCGGAGCTGATACCAATGCAACCGTAATAAGTGAGAAACCAATAAACTCCTATGAAAATTATCTTACCGGCAATGACCCTGCCCAATGGGCCGCCAATTGCAGGATATTCCAGGCGGTTACCTATAAAAATATCTACCCCAATATTGACGTGCGGTATTATGCGCAGAGCGGACAGTTAAAATATGATATCATTGTTTACCCTGGGGCAAACATCAATGATATTGTTATGCAATATGAAGGTGCCGATAAGCTACAGATCAGGAACCGGGAATTGTATATTAAAACCTCTGTTGGCGATGTTAAAGAACTATCGCCCTATTCTTATCAGGTTAACGATGCAGGGAAAAATGAGCTGGACTGCAGGTATGTACTCGAAGGAAAGGACAAGGTTAAATTTAAAGTAAAGCAATACGATCCTTCCCGAATATTAGTTATAGACCCCACGCTTATATTTGCCACTTTTACAGGAAGCACTTCAAGCCAGTGGGGATTTACCGCAACCTACGCGGCAGACGGAAGCTTATACTCCGGCGGCATTGTTTTTGGAGCCGGCTTCCCGGCATCAACCGGCGCTTTTCAAACCAGTTATAATGGGGGATCAGGTAACGAAGCCTTTGATATTGGTATCATGAAATTCAACAGCAGCGGTACCAACAGGATGTATGCTACTTATATAGGTGGTGGCGGCGCCGATCAGCCCCACAGCCTCATAGAAGACAGTCAGGGCAACCTTGTGATACTGGGCAGAACCAATTCCGCTAATTATCCTTTGCAGCCGCAGGATAATAAATTGGGGGTTGGCGGCGGGTTCGACATTGTGGTTACCAAGCTCAACGCCTCGGGAACCACGCTTATCGGATCAAAGAGAATTGGCGGTTCAAATGCGGATGGCGTTAATATATCTACCTCCCGGTCGCCCAACAGCCTGTCCGTTTTTTACGGTGATGATTCAAGAAGCGAGATAATACTGGATGATAATGATAATATCTATCTCGCCAGCTGCACCCAGTCCAATAATTTCCCCACAACTGCCGGCGCATCACAAACCAGCCTGGGTGGAAAGCAGGATGGCGTATTAATGAAAATAGCTCCCGATGTGGGAACAGTATTGTTCAGCACCTTATTTGGCGGCATTGAAGACGATGGTACTTTTGTTCTTGCGCTTCATCCCCAAAACAATAATATTTATGTGGGCGGGTCAACAAGAAGCAACAACCTGCCAGGCGTGCCCGCTACAGGGGTAATAGCATCTTCCTACCAGGGCGGTACGGCAGATGGGTTCATAGCCATTTTTAGTAACTCAGGCACTTTACAACGAGCTACCTACATGGGCACCAACAGCATGGACGCCATATATGGTTTAAAGTTTGATCCCAGTGGATTTCCGTATATAACAGGCGTTACTTTGGGAACCTGGCCGGTTAGCCCCGCAGGCATATACAATAACCCGGGAACAAAACAGTTCATTGTAAAAATGCAGCCCAACCTTTCGGCAAGCGTTTATTCAACCGTATTTGGCAGCGGAACGGCAACGTATAATATTTCACCGGTGGCCTTTGCTGTAGACAAATGCGAAAATGTATATGTAGCAGGATGGGGTGGCAGATTATCACCTTCGGCGGATGACCAGTTTCACACTTCGGGAACGTTTGGAATGCCAACGAAGGATTGCAATGTACTGCCCAACGGATGTACTACCGATGGCAGCGACTTTTACTTTTTTGTACTGGAAAAAGATGCGCAGGATATACTATTTGGCGCTTTTTACGGGCAAAAAGGAGGGTTTGGAGACCACGTGGACGGCGGCACCAGCCGCTTCGATGCCAACGGGGTAATTTACCAGGCAATTTGTGCGGCCTGCTTTATCAGCAATTTTCCCGGAACTACATTCCCTGTAACGCCTGGCGTATGGCGGCCAAGGTCGGGGAACCCAAAGGAATGTAATCTTGCAGCCGTTAAAATTGAAATGGACTTTTCAGGCGTTACCAATGGCCTCCGGACAACTATCGAGGGCAAAGCCTACAGGGATTATGGCTGTGTGCCGGTTACGGTAGATTTTTTAGATACTTTGCAAAAAGGAAAAACATACCTGTGGGATTTCGGTGATGGTAATACAGCTACCACAACTACACCGGGCACCAGTCATACGTATAACGTTGTTGGTTCTTATAACGTAAGACTTATCTCTGTAGATTCCAGCAAATGTATTATAAGCGATACGGCATATACTACCATCAGGGTACGAACAGACAGGGCGATAATAGGCGCTACCGCTGACAAGCTGCTTCCCTGCGAAAGCCTTAATTTTGAGTTTACGAATACATCGGTGGCGCCACCGGGCAAACCTTTCCAGGGCGCCATTTTTACCTGGGATTTTGGCGATGGATCGGCTCCCGTAACGACCGGAACCGGTAATATAAAGCATGAATTTCCTGCACCAGGTACTTATCACGTAAAGCTTTCACTTGCCGACACCAATTATTGTAACGCACCCGATACCTTTACGCTTACCATGCGTGTGGCCCCTAACGTTAAGGCGCGCTTCGACACGCCTCCCGAAGGGTGCGTGCCACACCATGCGGTATTTGATAATACTTCGGAGGCCGGTCAATTATTTTACTGGGACTTTGGTGATGGCAGCACTTCAAACGAGTTTGCCCCGGAACACGAATACACTTCTGTAGGCACTTACAGGGTAAAATTAATAGTAGTGGATTCCATGACCTGCAATAAATCCGATTCCGCATTTTTTACGATCAATGTGCGGCCTATACCAACAGCAGGCTTTACTTTCAGCCCTGTGCCACCATTGGAAAATACGCCAACCGCTTATACCAATACATCTATGAACGCCGTAAGCTATAAATGGTATTTTGGCGATGGAGATACTTCTGCACTGGCTAACCCTGTGCACCAGTTTAATATGAACGGCGACTTCAATACCTGCCTCATTGCATACAACCAGTATGGCTGCCCTGATACGGTTTGCCAAACCGTGTCGGCAATCGTATCTCCTTTAATCGCCGTAGCCAATGCCTTTTCGCCCAACGGAGATGGCGTAAACGATAAAGTGTATGTTAGGGGATATGCTATCGGGAAAATGGTTTTCCGGATTTACAACAGGTGGGGACAATTGGTATATCAATCAACAGACCGCAACCAGGGCTGGGATGGAAAATATAAAGGTGTGCTGCAACCTATGGATGCATACGCCTATACATTAGAAGTAGAATTTACGGATGGAAGCAAAGCAACCAAAAAGGGAGATATTACGTTGCTGAGATAGGGGAGGAATTTGAGATTTGAAATTTAAGATTTTACAAGGCTGCACTAATTGCCTGGAGATTGACGCATATAAAGGAGATTACTGACATGGTATTACCAGCTTTAAATATGATATACAGGAAATACTCAGATGCAGCAGGTGTTGGGGCACAGTGCCCTGCTAAGCGCAACCGTAAAAACGGAAGAGGCTTCGCATTCCTGTTGCTGGTGAGTACCGGCATATTAAATGTGCTGCCCGCTTTTGTTGGTGCGCAGGATTTACACTTTTCCCAATTCTTCAATTCCCCTTTGACCACTAACCCGGCCAATACTGGTTTTTTGCCGGAGAACGATTACCGCCTCGGCGCTAATTACCGCCAGCAATGGGCAAGCCTCCCCGCCCAATTTAAAACCATGAGTATTTTTGGAGATGCCCAGGTATTCCGCGACAGGTTTGAATCGGGCTGGGTAGGCCTCGGTGGTGTAATACTGCGCGATGTTGCCGGCAGCGGCAATCTCACTTCCACCAAAGTTTACGGTTCCGCCGCCTACCATCAAATGCTGGGCAGCACAGGATTACTTTCCCTGGGCTTTAACCTGGGCTGGGCAAATAAAAGAGTAGATGTAACCAAGTTTACATTCGATAACCAGTGGAACGGGAAATTTTTTGATGCGGGCGCCCCGAGCGGAGAAAACTTCGCGGCAACCAGTATCAACTACTTAGATGTGCAGGTTGGCCTGAATTACGCTTATTTTCCAACCGATAATATTTACCTCCATGCAGGTGTATCAGTGCACCATGTAAACGCACCAAAAGAATCTTTCTTCAACAGCGCTGCCGGATATGATAACGCCATAGCCCGCAGATACATTGCTTTTGCCGATGCGGTACTTAAAGTGAACGACAGGGTAATTGTAAGTCCGGGCGCCTATTTCACCACACAGGCAAAGGCAAAAGAACTTACATTGGGACTTCACGCTAATTATAATTTATCGGGTGATGGTGAAAAACAGGTGATCGGGGGCCTGTATTACCGGGGAAGTGATGCCGTTATTCCAATGATCGGCTTTCAATGGAAATCAGTAAGGCTCATGTTCTCTTACGATGCTACTACCTCTTCTCTTAAAAACTATAACAATATGCGGGGAGCATCCGAGTTTGCCTTATTATATAATGGCTACTACAACCAGTATAACCAAAGCCTGCGGCAAATGCAATGCCCCGTGCCACGGTTTTAGCAACTTACCACTTACCACTTACTACTTACTACTTACCACTTATATCAGCTCTCCTTCATCCTCCCCCGCTCCATTAAACTGCATTTTAAATTCCCCCTTCCCCTCAAAGTACTGTTCATATTTTTCCCTGTATCTTTTAGTAACTTTTTTTGGTTGCTTTACACCATTGATATACAGATCTCCATCTTTAATTTCTATGGAATACGGTTTCCCCTTTTCAATCAGTCCGTCTTTTTCAAGATCATTCATAAATGCTTTCCACTGCTGTAACGAAACCCTCGCCTTCTGCAAACCATGGGCAGCATTTTGCAGGTTTATTTTAAGGTGGTGATCAATATCGAAATGCATTTGTTTCAGTTGCTCGTTGGCTGTTACCCGTGCATTGTTCAACTGTACCTTTAGCTGATCTAATTGAATATTGTTTTCAAGCAATAACTGTTTATTTACATCCGCTAAAGCACGTCTTGTATCTTTTTCTACCCTGCTCCAGTTTGTATTCCTGAGCTCCGCTTCCAGCTTTTTTAAACTGTATTCAACATTTCTCAAAGCCTTTTCGATGGCCTGGTCGTTCAGTTCCTTATCCAAAACGGGTCTATCATCCAGGGTGCTTCCCTCCGGTCTTGTTTTTTGGGGGATGCTGTCTTTGAAGACGAAAGATGCTGTCTGAACCTGGTGAAAGCTGCGAAAAGGGCCGCCCTCCTTTCCGCCGTATGCAAATGAAAAAGATACTACTAACAGGCAAATGACCAAAAGACCAAAGCCATATTTACCGTGGATGGAAGTACGGGGTAACATAACTGCAATATTTAAAAGATGATCAATTACGATTAATTTCGTACAATATTACGATAAACTTCGTAATAACAAAAAAAGTAAGATTATTTTTTTCTTTCAGCTCTGTTAAGAAAACAGGAACAATGCTGCCGCAAGCTTTTTACCGAAGTAAAAACTGCACCGTTTGTCCGGATTGTTGTTGCAGTACTATATTTTTCCCTTCAGTCATTTCTGCCACGGCTTTGGGGGTATAATGCCGGATGGTTAATAAGCTGAGCTGCTTTTCTACCTGCACGCCAAAAATTGCTGCGGCCGCCACAGCCAACTGGTTTACTTTATCTTCCCTGTCATCTGTGCAAACCATCAATATTACCGCACCAGTTTGTATAAGGTTGGCCGTAATACTTTTTTCGGCAAGTAAATGGTAAAGCTGTGAGATGGCGTTCCCTTCAATAAACGAAAAATCCTTAGAATGTAAATGAAGCAGGGCCTGGTTATCTTTCAATATGATTACCGGTGGCAGGTTTTTTATTGCTTTATGCTGTATAACCGTTCCGGGTAATGACGGGTCAGAAAAACATTTTACCAATAGCGGGATGGCCTTGTTTTCTAATGGCTTAATGGTTTTAGGATGTAGCACCTGCGCGCCGTAGTAAGCCATCTCAATAACTTCATCATAGTTCAGCTCATGCATTACAACAGCGGAAGGAAATGTTTTGGGATCGGCATTCATAATGCCAGGCACATCTTTCCAGATAGTAACCGCTCTGGCATCCAGCAGGTTGCCAAAAACTGCGGCGCTGTAATCGCTGCCTTCCCTTCCCAGGGTAGTGCTTTCATTTTCGTCTGTAGCGCCAATAAAGCCCTGCGTGATAACCATCTCATATTCATCAAAAACAGGAAGTATTTTTTCCCTGATGTTTTTTCCGGTAACCTGCCAGTCAATCGCGGCATTCCTGAAATGATCATCGGTTCTGAAAACATCCCTTACGTCTATCCATTTATTAGGTATTCCCTTTTCGCTAAGGTATGCACTGATAATAGTGGTGGAAAGCAACTCGCCAACACATACGATCTGGTCGTAGTAATAATCAAAATCCCTGGCAGGCTCATCATGCAGGGTCCATTCCACTTCCGTAAAAAGCTGCGAAAGCCGGGCATCCGTTTCATTTGCACTTGCAACAAGCAAATATTTGGCGGTATTTAAATGCTGCTTTTTGATATACTCAAACAATTCAAGGGCCTCTTCCTTCCGGTTATTATAAAATGCATCGGTAACTTTTTCCAGCGCATTGGTTGTTTTTCCCATAGCGGAAATAACCACTACTTTTTTATCGTTAGGGTATAAGTGCAGCAGCGTCGCAAGCGCTTTGATCCTGTCTGCACTATTTACGCTGGCGCCGCCGAATTTAAATACTTTCATTCCGTGCTGTTATTTGCTCATGAAATAGAATACGCAAAGATAGCTGTATGCCTTCCTCCCGCTGCAGGGTTTCAAAAGAAAATACCTGGGGCATTCCCATCGTGCGCTTGTGTTAAATAATTTGTCATAATCCTTAACTGTATTATCTTGCCGTTCATGTACAGAAAAGAAGTGATTACCGTAAAGAACCTGGTAAAAAACTATGGCCATTTTGAAGCGGTAAAAGGCATTAGCTTTAGTGTGAATGAAGGAGAGATATTCGGGTTACTGGGGCCGAATGGCGCCGGCAAATCTTCCACGCTCGAAATCATGGAAACACTTCGCAAAAAAACGAGCGGTGAAGTAATTATAGATGGCTACGATCTTGATAAACACGCAGATAAAATAAAAAGGATCATCGGGGTGCAGTTACAATCTTCGGGGTTTTACCCCGGTCTTAACCTTACCGAACTGATCGCCTTATTCGGCGGCTTATATAATGAACCCGTTAACGCCACCCAATTGCTGCAATTGGTTGATCTTGAAGATAAAGCGAAGAACAAATACAAAGAGCTCAGCGGCGGACAAAAGCAACGGTTTTCCATTGCCACTACCCTGATCAATAAACCCAGGGTTATTTTTTTAGATGAGCCTACAACAGGACTTGATCCGCATGCGCGCAGGAACCTCTGGGACCTGATAAGGGATATCCGTTCAAAAGGCGCTACCATCATTATAACCACCCATTATATGGATGAGGCGGAAATACTTTGCGACAGGGTTGCTATTATGGACCAGGGAAAGATCATTGCCATGCATTCGCCCGATCAGTTGATTGATGATCTTGTGGCATCGGGCTTTGAACGGCCCAAAGAAGTAAAAAAGGCCAATTTGGAAGATGTATTCATTCATCTTACAGGACACGCTTTGCGAAATGAATAAAAATCTAAAAAATACAATTAAACAAATAACATGAGCAGCAGGATTTTAAAAAGTATTACCTACAGCGCAGTTACCATTACCCTGGTTAGTTCAATGACGGCGTGTTCGTCTGTTAAGGAAATGGCTGCCGATACTTCCCATATTGTATTTGCTGAGGCCAAGCCGAAAGCGCCGGTATTATCCAGCGCATTAGACAGCCTGAGCTATGCACTGGGTATGATAGACGCTACTTTCTTTAAATCGCAGGGGGTAGATACCATTAATTATGCTTTAATGAACAAAGGATTTGATGAAGTTTTAAAAGAGAAAAATACATTATTAACCAGTCAACAGGCAGATATGACAGTAAGAGAACAACTACAGGCATTCATGCGCAAAAAATCGCAGGGCGCTATTGATGAAGGTGAAAAATTTTTGGCCGAAAATAAAAAAAGAGAAGGGGTGAAAGTTACCCCCAGCGGTCTTCAATATGAAGTGCTGCATTTGGGAACCGGCCCCAGGCCAGCAGATACGAGCACGGTAAAAGTGCATTACGAAGGGTTTTTGATCAATGGTAAGAAGTTCGACAGTTCCCGCGACAGGGGCGAACCCATTTCCTTTGCATTGAACCAGGTAATTAAAGGCTGGACGGAAGGCGTACAATTAATGCCCGTAGGCTCCAGGTTTAAGTTTTACATTCCCTATACCTTAGGCTATGGCGAACAGGGTGCCGGGGGCGCCATACCCGGCGGCGCAGCGCTTGTTTTTGATGTGGAGCTGATTGATATTGTGAATTAATGAGTGGTAAGTGGTGAGTAATAAGTAGTAAGGGTAGCCGGTATCGTTATAACTCCATATTATGGCAGCAGATAAACGTTATCCAATAGGACAGTACATACCTAAGCCTTTTTCGGAACAAAGGAAAGAAGCCCGGATTGCTGATATCGGGCGCCTGCCGCAATTGCTTGAAAACGCCCTGCTCAATTTAGATGAACAGCAATTGCAAACGCCCTACAGGGAAGGGGGATGGACCGTACAGCAATTGGTGCATCATGTAGCCGACAGCCACATCAATGCTTATTGCCGGTTTAAGCTGGGTGCTACGGAAAGCAATCCGCAAATAAAACCTTATGATGAAAAATTGTGGGCCGAACTGCCTGATGTGCAGCACCTGCCGGTAAATATTTCTATTACGCTTCTGCACGCGCTTCATGCCCGGTGGCATTACCTGTTAGAAAAGTTTACTATACGGGATTGGGAAAGGACAGTATTTCATCCCGAACAAAAAAGAACAATAACGCTTTGGGAAATGCTGGGCAGCTATGCCTGGCATGGCAAACATCATACGGCACATATAACCACGCTAAGAGAAGAAAAACATTGGTGATTCCTCCAACCACACATCTTATCCCCTACACCTTATCCCCTACACCTTACACCCTACACCTTACACCCTACACCCTATACCCCATACCCTCCACCGGTTACCGGCCCGCCTTTGGCAATGGCTTTCTGGGCAATTTTTCATCCCGCATGGCAGCATTATATACAAAAGCGGCGATAATAGTGGCTGCCTGCTTCAGATCATCCGCCAGTAAATGATCATACGAATCCATATTGGTATGATGCGTGCGGGTACTGTATTCTATAGGATCCTGTATAAACTGGAAACCGGGAATACCCACAGCGTCAAAAGCCAGGTGATCGGTACCGCCGGTGTTGCTGATGGTTACGGCTGAGGCGTCCAGGTCTTTAAAAGGGGCGAACCATTGCGAAAAGATATTTCTGCATGCTTCATTTCCCTGCAGGTAAATACCTCTTATTTTACCGGTACCGTTATCGAAGTTAAAGTATGCCGAAACTTTAGCATGGCCGGGCTTTAGGGTCATAGTAGCCGGATCGGCAAGATGGTTTTTTACATAGTTCCTTGATCCGTGCAGTCCCTGCTCCTCGCCGCTCCACAAAGCGATGCGGATGGTGCGCCGGGGCTGAACACCCAGCGTTTTCAATATGCGTACAGCCTCAAGCATCACTGCCGAGCCTGCCGCATTATCGGTTGCACCCGTTGCGCCCTGCCAGGAGTCGAGATGCGCGCCCAGCATAACCACTTCATCTCCCAGGTTTTTATCTGTGCCTTTAATGTCTGCCAGCACATTATATCCCTTAGTGTCCTCTGCTATAAAGCGGGTTTGTATATCCGTTTCTATTTCAACCGGGATGTTAGCCTGCAACAACCGCACTATGCTTTTATAATCTTCTACAGTTACCATAACATCGGTAAAATTTTCGGGATCATCTTTTTTATATGAGCCGCCGCCCTGCACAAATAAAGTACCATCACGGCCACGCATACTGTAAGTTAATATAGCCAGCGCGCCTTCTTTTTTTGCCACTTCTTTCACATCATTCAGCAAAGCCACAGGACTTACGCCGCTGCGGGACGGAGCCGCGGGGCGTGGGTAAGCAGGTGTAGATGGTTTTCTGCCGGTCATTTCCTGCAGCTCTTCATCTGAATACCGGCGTGCATCCGGCTTAAACCCCGGCATTAAAATATCGTGCTGGCTCATGATGATGATCTTATCCTTAAGCTGTCCGCTGTATTTCTTCACAACATCAGCGGAATCTGCTGCATCAACCAGTATAACCTGCGCTTTTTTCAATCCGCCGGTGCCGCTTGTCCATGCTTTTGGAAACCCGATCAGCGGCCGGTAGTAAGGTGCGGTTTGCGCTATATACATTTTCTCCAGCTCCCATCCTTTTCCAAACTCACCCCAGGGTTCAAGTACGGCATGCTCCAGTCCCCAGTCTGCTAACTGTTCTTTTGCCCAGTTAGCTGCCCTGGTAAAGCCGGGTGAAATGGTTAGGCGCGGGCCGCTTACATCGGTTAGCTGAAAGGCAATATCCATAACCTTTGAATGATTCAACCCTTCATTCCTTATCTTCTGCATCATGGACTGATCAATCTTTTCCTGTGCATTTGCCAGGTAAAAAATACAGGTCATTAAAAAGGAAAAGAAGATGATTTTTTTCATAAAATCGATTTTGGAAATTCAATATCCGCTATTGGGATATATACGCCACGAATGCCCGAATTTGTATAGTTTATACCGAAAGCTCATTAACAATTCGTGTATTTGCGGCATAAAACACTATTGGGTTTGCTGTTGCTATTTCAGACTTTAAAAAGAGGTATAATGCAGAGCGGAAGCATCTGGGGAGCGAAGCGCAATAAATCCGGGACCAGTTCATTTTAGACAAATCTGACCGATACCTCATATCCCATACCTGATACCCCACACCTACCTCAACACGACAGAATCTTTCACGGCTCCGCAGGTGAGCATTTTACTTCCAAAGTAAGGGTTTTTAATTTCAGTTGAGCTACTCAGCCAGTCGGCTCCGGTATCGTTAAAAGCCATAGGGCAATGCAGGAGATATACTTTTTCTTTACTGTACCTTACCGTTCTGGTAAGATCAAACAGGTTGCCCGAAATCATCTGGAAGGCTTTGCGTTTACCTTCTATATTCCGCTCGCCCAGCAGGCCTGTACTTTCACTGCTTATGCCACCGGTATAGGTTTGCGCTGTAGGGATGATAATATTATTGGTATCAACACTTTTCAGTTCATCTAACTTCAGATCATCGGCCGAGCGGATAAGTAATGCAGCAGCCTGGTTAGCTGCAGCGGTATCACTGTCAACCAGCGCATCACGAAGCGCATAGTAACGGTTAAGCACATTTTCAAACGAAGCGTCAAAGGCTTCTGAATAAGAAGCAACTTTTACAACAGGTGCTTCATTTGTATTTGCTTCCGTTTTTTTTTCGTTGCTTTTGCAGGCAAATAAAAATAATACCGCTATACTGTACATTACCTTGTTCATCGGATAATAATTTTTCACAAACCTACTGAAAAGATTGCTAAAAAGGTTGCCGGCCACACGGATACCAACAACAACCTTACACCTCATACCTTATACCTCACACCTTACACCTTACACCTCACACCTCCTACCTCGCCCCTTCTACCCCTTAAACGTTCTTTTCATTGCCCTGTACATGGTTGGAGCGCTCCAGTCGCCGGGAACGATCATACGGCGGATAGTATATAATGGTTCGGACGAATCGCGTTGTGTTGATAACTGAAAAGCCGCTTTTACATTATTCTTTTTTAACTCGGTTATTGCTTCTTTATTCCATGCACCAAAAGGATACGCAAAATATTGTACCGGTTTCCCGGTTATGGCTTCCAGTTGCCGGGCGGGTTTAACGATTTGTGTTTCCCAGTCGCCATCTTTATATTTTCTTACGTTCTGGTGGTCCCAGGTATGAGAAGCAATAACATGTCCTTCATCCGACAATTCCTTTACCTGGTCTTTGCTCATATAAATAGAACGGCCCAGGGAAACCGTCATAATAAAAAATACTCCTTTAAATCCATGCTTTTTCATTTCCGGGGCGGCAATGGCATACTGATCATGGTCGCTGTCATCGTAGGTGAGCATAACGGGTTTGGCCGGCAGTGGTTTCCCTTCCGTTAAATAGGCATATAAATCATCCGGCAGAACAGTCTGGTATCCGCTGTCGGCCAATAGCTGTAACTGGCTTTTAAACGTAGCGGGAGGCACCACCACATCCTTTACGCCTCTCGATTCATTTCCTCGCCATTCCCTGATCTGGTGATAACATAATACCGGCACTTCGGGGCGTGCCATTATGGTTGCCGCATCGGCTATCTTTGAAAGCGTATCTTCATTTACTTTGGATGGAACAGTTGCTTCAGGGAAATCCGGAAGCAGT
Organism: Agriterribacter sp.; assembly: GCF_035445465.1. Lineage (NCBI taxonomy): Bacteria > Pseudomonadati > Bacteroidota > Chitinophagia > Chitinophagales > Chitinophagaceae > Agriterribacter > Agriterribacter sp. The sequence continues at coordinate 93,393 of NZ_DAOMQT010000014.1, read as the reverse complement.
TTTTGGCTGGCAGTTGATCCGCAGGAAGCGGTCAGCACCAGGGCAGCTACCGTAAGGGGCAGGATTATTTTTTTCATGCTAATAATAACGGTGTTCACATTAAGAAAGTATAAAACCGGATGCAAAGATATTATTAGCTGTGTAATTAAAAATACAGGTTTGCAGGACTTCACTAATTTCGTGTTTAAAACGAAAAGATGAATATATCGCTTACCGGAATGAATGCTGTGATATGTGGCAGCACCCAGGGTATAGGATTAGCAGTGGCAGAAACGCTATCTCTGCTGGGCGCCAGGTGTATTTTACTCGCACGCAATGAAAGCCGGCTGCAACAAGCTGTTTCCCGGCTCTCCGTTCCCGCCCAGGGAAAGCACGAATACCGCGTAGCCGATTTTTCCGATAAGGGGCAGGTGCTTTTGGCAATTGAATCTGTTGTTAGCGAAAACAACATACATATACTGGTAAATAATACCGGCGGACCTGTTGCCGGCCCCATTACAACCGCAGCCGCAAACGATTTTGAAAATGCATTCCGGCAGCATCTAGTCAATAATCAATTGTTGGCACAAACGGTTTTACCCGGCATGAAAAAGGAAGGATACGGCAGGATCATCAATATTATCTCCACCTCGGTTAAAATCCCCATTGACAATCTCGGCGTATCCAATACCATCCGGGCGGCAGTGGCCGCATGGGCTAAAAGCCTGTCTAACGAAGTGGGACAATATAATATTACGGTAAACAATGTTCTGCCCGGGTCTACCCGAACCAGCCGGCTCAACAGCTTAATAGCAGAAACGGCAGAAAAGAAACAGCTCAGCAGGGAAGCAATAGAAAAAGAAATGGAGGAAAAAATACCTATGAAACGGTTTGGACTACCCGAAGAAATAGCACATGTTGCCGCTTTCCTTGCTTCCCCTGCCGCATCCTATGTTAATGGGGTAAGCATTCCGGTAGACGGAGGAAGAACAGGAAGCATATAGTGGAGAGGAGTGGTGAGTAGCTGAAGCTGATCGCTCCGCAAAGCATCAAGAACCAACCCTGTCCGCCGGGGCGGATAAATCACAAAATGCGAAGATTAAATTTCGAAATCCGAAGACAAATGCAACCACAAACTATAAACCACAAACTATAAACTCACCTATCTGCCTGACACCCAACACCTGATACTTCTCCTTCTAATAAGGTGAAGGACTTACGGAAGTCCAGCCACCGTCTACTACCAGGCTTTGTCCTGTTATATGCCGTGATGCCGGAGACACCAGAAATAAAGCGGCATTGGCAATATCCTGCACCTGCGCGGGTCTTCCCATGGGCGTTATACGGCTCCACACGGGCACATATTCCGGGTCATCACCCGTGCGTTCCGTTACGGTGGCGCCGGGTGCTATGGCATTCACTGAAATTTTATGTTCAGAAAGTTCCACTACCAGGGTCTTGGCCAACATTTCCAGCGCAGCTTTGGTCATGCCATACGCCGCCAGCTTTTTATGCGCCTGGTGACCCGTAACCGACGACATGAATAATATGCTGCCTCCGGAACCCTGCTTTATGATTTGCCTGGCCGTAGCCTGCGCCAGCAAAAAGCTGCCGCCCAGGTTTAGCTGCATTACTTTATACAATGACTCGGGGGGATAATCCAGGAAATCGCCAAAGAGCGTGATGCCGGCATTGGCAACAGCAATAGTGAGCTTACCAAATTGTGCTGCTGTTTCATTCACCATTGTTGTAATGAACTCCGGCGAGGATACATCGCCCGGTAACGCCATACAGGTATATCCTTCTTTAACAATAGCCGCAGCCGCTTCCTTTGCTAATTTTTCATCTACATCATTCAAAACAACGGATGCGCCCTGCGCGCATAGCTGCCGTGCAATTTCAAAGCCAATGCCCTGACCCGCACCTGTTACAATAGCTACCTGTTCGTTAAATATTTTTGAAGAAGCATACATACGATACCAATTTCAAATCTCAAATTTTAAATTTCAAACCTGTCTGCCGGCAGGCAGATCTAATGCGAATCCCTTGTTACTTCGCTGCCCGATGAGCCTCTCAGAAAATCAAAATCGGCGCCCAGGTGCGCCTGTTGCACATGCCGGAGATAGAGGCTTACATACCCGCGGTTGTATGGTGAAGGAGCTTGTGCTTTCTGCGCTTTCCTTTTTTTCAACGCTTCGTCTGTTATATCGGCATGCAATATCCTTTGCTCCACATCCAATGTAATCATATCACCGTTCTGTATAACCGAAAGATTGCCACCCACGGCGGCTTCTGGCGATACATGCAGCACCACCGTTCCAAAGCCCGTTCCGCTCATCCTGCCGTCGGAAATACGAATCATGTCCGTAACGCCTTTGGATAGTAATTTTTTAGGCATGCCCATATTACCTACTTCGGGCATTCCCGGGTAGCCGGCGGGGCCCACATTTTTGAGCACCATCACGCAGGTTTCATCAATATCCAGTTCAGGATCATCAATCCTGTTCTTATAATCTTCAATATCTTCAAATACCACGGCCCTGCCGGTATGCTTCAGCAAATGCGCGCTTGCGGCCGAAGGCTTCAGCACGGCGCCTTCTTCACAAACATTTCCTTTGAGCACTACTATGCCGGATATGTCATTGAATGGTTCAGCGCCGGCAGCAATCACTTCCCTGTCGTAGCATTCCGCATCTGAAAGGTTTTCGCCTATTGTTTTCCCGTTTACCGTTATGCAATCTTTATGGAGCCATTGCTCCATTTCCTTCATCACCGCAGGCAGGCCTCCCGCATAGTACAGGTCTTCCATAAAATATTTTCCCGAAGGCTGCAGGTTAGCGAGGAGCGGTATGTCTTTGGAATGCGTATCAAAATCTTCAATGGAAAGCTCCACTCCTATTCTTCCGGCTATAGCCAGTAAATGCAGCACAAAGTTGGTGGAACCGCCGATGGCCGCGTTTACCTTAATGGAATTTTCAAACGCTTTCCGGGTGAGGATATCCGATAGCTTCAGGTTTTCCTTTACCATTTCCACAATGCGGATGCCCGATAGCTGCGCCAGCACCTTCCTCCGCGAATCGGCCGCAGGAATAGCGGCATTGCCGGGCAGCGACAAGCCCAGCGATTCTACCATGCAGGCCATAGTGGAGGCTGTACCCATTACGGCGCAATGCCCCCTGCTCCTGCACATGCAGGCTTCCGCAACGGTCAGCTCTTCCAGCGACATGGAGCCGGACCGCACGGCTTCGCTGAAACGCCAGATATCGCTGGTACCAATATCTTTGCCCTTATACTTTCCCGTGAGCATGGGACCACCGGAAACCACCAGGGTGGGCAGGTTAACGCTGCAGGCGCCCATTACTAAGGAAGGGGTGGTTTTATCGCAGCCACAAAGCAGTACCACGCCATCCATAGGGTTGGCGCGGATAGATTCTTCCACGTCCATACTGGCCAGGTTACGGTAAAGCATAGCCGTAGGCTTGATGAGCGTTTCACCCAGCGACATTACAGGAAATTCTACCGGGAAACCGCCGGCTTCAGATATACCCCGTTTAACAGATTCAGCCAGTTCCCTGAAATGGGCATTGCATGGTGTAAGCTCAGACCAGGTATTACAAATACCGATAACAGGCTTACCTTCAAATTCATATGACGGAATACCCTGGTTCTTCATCCAGGCACGGTATATAAAGCCGTCTTTACCGGTTTTTCCGAACCAGCCGCGGCTGCGAAGCTCATTACTCATAGCAAAACAATCCTTTTTTTAAAGGTATTGTTTTTGATTTAATATTGGCTGATTTCAAGTTTATAGTTTAGGTATCATTATCAGCAGTGAGCAATCAGGTGAGTTTTGCTGCTAACGAAAGGCTGAGTAATCCTTCTTTTAAATCTACCTTTTCCTTCTAACGCATTTCGTATTTACGGCTTCGGGATTTTTAATTTGTGATTTATCGTTTGCAGTTTATCGTTGTATTTCTCGGATTTGGCATTTGAATTTTATTTGTTTCTTGTGATTTGGTTCTTGGTCCTTTGTATTTCCCCCGGATTTCGAACTTCAGGCTTCGGGTTTTCTGCATTTCCAATCCCACATCCTCAAATTTGTACATTCCCTTACATTTGCATAAACGGAATCAGGGGTATGGAACATTTTATCGTATCGGCGCGTAAATACCGCCCGCAAACTTTTAATACCGTGGTGGGCCAGGCCCATATTACCACCACTTTAAAGAATGCCATTAAAAACAAGCAACTGGCGCATGCTTTTTTGTTTTGCGGACCAAGGGGAGTGGGTAAAACCACCTGTGCCCGTATACTGGCCAAAACCATCAACTGCGAAAACATGCAGGCAGACGGAGAAGCCTGTAATGTTTGCGATTCCTGTGTATCTTTTAATGACGGCGCCTCCCTTAATATTCATGAGTTAGACGCGGCAAGCAATAACTCTGTAGATGATATCAGAACGCTTACCGAGCAGGTGCGCTTTTCGCCGCAGGCCGGGAAATATAAAGTGTATATCATAGATGAGGTACATATGCTTAGCGCTTCGGCCTTTAACGCTTTTTTGAAAACATTGGAAGAGCCCCCACCCTATGCTATTTTTATTTTAGCTACCACCGAAAAGCATAAGATACTTCCTACTATTCTATCGCGCTGCCAGATATTCGACTTTAAAAGAATCACGCCTAATGATACCGTTGAACATTTGCAGGAAATATGCGATAAAGAAAAAATAACATCCGATAAGGCCGCGCTCCAGGTGATTTCCCAAAAAAGCGAAGGCTGCATGCGCGATGCGCTCAGCATTTTAGATAAGATAGTGAGCTTTACCAATGGCGAGCTCACCTACAAAAACACCTTAGAGCACCTGAATATATTAGACGCCGACTATTACTTTAAACTCATAGAAGCCATGCTGTCGCAGGATTTGGCTGCTACCCTGCTGTTATACGATGATATTAACAGGAAAGGGTTTGAAGGCGACCTGGTACTGAATGGCTTTGCCGAATTTGTGCGCAACCTGCTGGTGTGCAGGGATGAAAAAATAGCGGGACTGATAGAGGTAGTAGACAGCTTTAAAGAAAGGTATGTGGCAACGGCTCAAAAGGTATCACCTGCATGGCTCATCAGCGCGCTGAACATACTGAATGAAGCAGAGATCAATTATAAAGGAGCGCGGAACAAAAAGCTGCATGCAGAGCTTACACTCATTAAGCTTACCTACCTGAGCCAGGCTGTGGAACTGGTAAACGAAGCCGGCGTTATTAAAAAAAAAGCAACTGATGCAGCCAAACCGGTAGCTTTTAAAAGTATCAGGCCCGCGATAGCTGAGCCTTCTCCGGGCAGCACTGCTTCCGCTATAAAAAAAAACCGGCAGGCAACGGATGCCAAACTAATTATTGAAAGCAGTATGGTGGAAGAGGAAGCAACGCCATATGGCCGGGGAACGGTGCAACCGCTTAGCGGCTCCGGCAAACCGGTTACCGGCACAGCGGCAGAAGCATCCGCCACCACTACACCAACGCTTGGCGCCTTATCTAAGATACGCAAACAGATAGCCCGGCAACAAACGCAGGCTAATAATACGGCGCTGTTATTAACAATGGAAAACCTGCAGGAAGCATGGAGCGGGTATATTGATAAATTAGCGCAGCAAAAGAATCATTCCGCGGTTACCAATTTTAAGCTGGCGCAATTAAGGGTAGCAGATAACAATAGTTTTGAGATAGTGGTGGAAAGCAATATCCAGCAAAAATTTATTGAGCAGGAGCGGGGAACTTTAATTGAACACCTGCAATCTTTTTACAATAACCGTTCTCTTTCCTATGCCATCCAGGTTGAGGAAGCCGCAGCTACCGGCACACCGCAGGAGCGGCCACTGAGCAGCCGCGAGCAATACCTGAAAATGATTGAGCAATACCCGATGGTGAAAGAATTAAAGGAAAGGTTGAAGTTAGAGCTGGATTATTGAAAATTTGAGATTTGACATTTAATATTTGAGACAGGGCATTTTCATCGCATCCGGAGAATGTTTTCTTTTATACCCTGATTTAAGAAATTGTATAGAATGATTGTTGTTATTGATACCGTAAGACATACCGCAGATTAGTAGTTTTCATCTGCGAATCTGCGGCAAAAAATTCAAATCGGCCATTTAAAAATCAATTGTAAACTATTTCTGAAATTCGTGGCAGCAGGATGGCTTCTGCGGGTACCGGCATAAAAATAAACACGGCACATTTCATTTGCGCTTTTTGCCTTAATTTCGACCTTCCAAACACATCTTAAACTTAAATTTCATATATAGTATGGCTGAAGTTATTAAAATGCCACGAATGAGCGATACCATGACAGAGGGCGTGATCGTGGAATGGCATAAAAAAGTAGGCGATAAGGTTAAACCCGGCGATCTGTTGGCCGAAGTTGAAACAGACAAAGCCACTATGGAGCTGGAAAGCTATAACGAGGGCACCATATTATATATAGGCGTGGAAAAAGGAAAAAGCGTAAAGGTAGAAGAAGTTATTGCTGTGATCGGAAAGGAGGGTGAAGATTATAAAGCCGCATTGGGCGCCGCATCCGGCGAAGCACCTAAAAAGGAAGCGGAACAAAAAGAAGAGCCGGAGCCCGCCGGAAAAGCTTCCGTATCCAATGGCGCTCCTAAAGCTGAAGCCCCCCAAAAGCAGGCTTCCGCGGTAACTCCGGAGCAGTTGGGCGTTACCGTTATACGCATGCCGCTGCTGAGCGATACCATGACGGAAGGAAAAATTGTGCAATGGAATAAGCAGGTGGGCGATAAGGTGAAAAGCGATGATAATCTGGCCGATGTGGAAACCGATAAAGCCACTATGGAAGTGGTGGGTTATACGGATGGCACTTTATTATATATAGGTACCCCTGAAGGAGAAGCCGCAAAAGTGAATGATGTCATCGCCATTATTGGCAAAGAAGGAACAGATGTGAGCGCATTAGTAGCTTCTTTAAACAACCCCCAGGATGCGCAACAAGCCTCAGCCGCTCCCGGCAAAGAGCAGGCTCCGGCAGCTACAACCGCTCCGCAACAGCCGGCAGCCACCACACCGGGAGCCAGTGAAGACGGAAGAATTAAAGCTTCGCCATTAGCCAAAAAAATAGCGAAGGATAAAGGTGTTGACCTGAAATTAGTACAGGGCAGCGGCGATGGCGGGAGGATCATTAAAAAAGATATTGACAACTATACTCCTGCTGCCGCAGCAACAGCAACTGCTCCTGCTGCCGTTACGGTGCCTGCCTTTACGGCTGCTCCCGGAACAGAAGGATATACCGACATCAGCCTGAACCAGATTCGTAAAGTAATTGCCCGCCGCCTTAGCGAAAGCAAGTTTGCCGCGCCGCATTTTTATCTTACTATGGAAATAGTAATGGACAATGCCATTGCTGCCCGCGCGCAGATGAATGAAGTAAGCCCGGCAAAGATCAGCTTTAATGATATGGTGGTAAAAGCCGCGGCTATGGCTTTACGCCGGCACCCGGCGGTAAACAGTAGCTGGATGAACGAAAGCATACGCCAGTGGCACCATATTCATGTGGGCATAGCGGTAGCCATTGAAGACGGGCTGATTGTGCCGGTAGTGCGTTTTGCCGATCAGAAATCGCTGAGCCAGATTGCCGCGGAAAGTAAAGAGCTGAGCGGCCGTGCGCGCAATAAAAAATTACAGCCCAACGAGTTTAGCGGCAACACCTTTACCATTTCTAACCTGGGCATGATGGATATTGATGAGTTTACCGCTATCATCAACCCCCCCGACAGCGCGATCATGGCGGTGGGCCGTATTAAAGAAACCGTAGTAAAAAAAGGCGATGGATTTGGCGTAAGCAATATCATGAAAATAACACTAAGCTGCGACCACAGGAGCGTGGATGGTGCTGTAGGCGCCGCGTTTTTACAAACCTTTAAAAAATACTTAGAAAACCCGGTAACGATGCTGGTGTGAAAGATTTGAAATTTGAGATTTCTGATTTGAGATGTAAGCATCACGATACTAACGGGTCAGTACAAACGAAACAAGCGATTTAACAAACACGATATCATTAACCACTTAATTACACATCATTTGAAAAAGACATTTTTCCTGCTGGCAGCAGCGCTCCTCAGCGCTAACTTATTTGCGCAAAAAGCCGTTTCTATTTTTAATGGCAAAGATCTTTCGGGCTGGACGATCAACGGTACCGAAAAATGGTATGTGGAAAAGGGTGAGCTGATCTGTGAAAGTGGGCCGGATAAGGCTTACGGCTACCTGTCTACCGATAAAAATTATAAGGATTTTGATCTTACTCTGCAGTTCAAGCAGGAGGCGGAAGGAAACAGCGGCATCTTTTTTCGCTCCACCATTGATGGTGTAAAGATCAGCGGGTGGCAGGCCGAAGTGGCGCCTCCCGGCAGCAATACAGGTGGTATTTACGAATCGTACGGACGCGGCTGGCTGATTAAGCCCGAAGCAGAAAAGGATAAATTCCTTAAATACGGCAAATGGAATACCTATCGCTTAAGGGTGGTGGGCGATGAAGTAACCACCTGGGTGAATGGTCATGAAATGATTACCCTGAAAGACGAAAAAATTGGTAAGGGAGAAGGTTTTATCGCCCTGCAGATCCACGATGGCGGCGGTATAAAAGTAAGGTGGAAAAATATAAAGATTAAGGAACTGTAAAAATGATTTCTATATTTCTTACATCACATTAATGATAAGATCAGTTCGGCGTTGCGGATATGCTAAGTATCCGCAACGCTTTTTTATTTAAGCCGTGCAACCTGTACCTGCAACATCAACCCAAATCAGCAACCTCATCCCTGATCCTCACCCCCAGTCCCGGAGCTGCCGTTGGCATTATCTTTCCAAAATCATAATGCAAGCCTTCGGCTATGTCTTCCTCCAGCAGCAAAGGGCCATCAGCGTCCATATAATCTACCTGCGGCGACAGGTGAACCATAGCCGCCGTGCCCACCGTGCTTTCATTCATGCAACCCAGCATGACCTTCATATCCAGTTGCTTCGCTTCGGCAATCATACGCAATGCAGGCGTAATGCCGCTGCACTTGGTGAGCTTGATATTGATGCCGTGAAAATAGCCCCGGCACTTTTTTACATCGGCTTCCCCCGCACAGCTTTCATCCGCAATTAAAGGCAACGGCGATTGCTCATATAATATTTTCATACCCTCCCAGTTGTCCTTAGCCAAAGGCTGTTCCACCAGCTCTACATCCAGTTGCTGCAGCACCGGCAATATATCCAGCGCTTCCTCCACTGTCCACCCCGCATTGGCATCTACCCTGAACACTGCATCAGAATGTTTGCGTAATGCTTCCATAATGGCAATATCTTCCTTGGTACCTAATTTTATTTTATATACCGGCCAGGGCTTTTCCTCCATTTTCCCCAGCATTTTTTCAATGGAATCAATGCCAATGGTATAATCCGTTAGCGGTGCTGCTGAAATGTCTGTATTCCACAACCCGTAAAGCGGCTGTTTTTTTAATTTCCCGTAGATATCCCAGGCGGCGATATCCAATGCTGCTACCAGAAAGGGATTGGCCGGGAAAAGGTGATGCAGGTAATGCCAGTAACGATCGGGATGGGTAAAAGAAAACTTTTCAATAAACGCCTTCTTCCGCTCAATATCCGTTATCATTTTTTCAACTGTTACATCATAATAGGTTATTGCCGGCGCTTCCCCGTAACCTTTAACACCATTAAAGTTCAGCTCCACCAGCAATGAAGGCTGATGCGTTTTTGTTCCTTTGGAAATAGTGAAGGGATACCTGAATTTTAAATTATTATGCCGGTATTGTATTTTAATGCCCATATGGAGAAGTTTGGGAGTTTATGGTTTATGGTTTTTCTTCGCTCTCATTGCCCCTTATCTGCCCGTCCGGAGGCAGGCCTCAATCACGGAGATACAACGGCATAAAGGCACACGGAGAGAAATATTTAGTGCATTTTATTCGTGCATTCGTGGCTGGCTTAAGTTGTATTTTTAAATCGGTCCGCTTGCAGTCCGCTGGAATTCGTGGCGTAACAGTATCCAAATCTTTCTTTGGGTCCGTTGTTCCTTTGCGTTCTTTGCTTGAAAATCTACACAAATTTAAAATCCTGCGCCTGCCCTGCCGCTTGAATGTATATAACTGATCAGTTCGTTATTAAAATCATTTTCTTTTAAAAGTTGCTCTAAGGTAATATGCATACGGTAGCGCCAGTAATACCGCGGAATAGCCGGTACATTAATGCGTTCCTGAGCCGGATCCTCCCTCCTTATTTTTCCATCAATGCCCATCAGGTCCTGCAATAAAAAAACGCTCCACATGGCAGGTGAATATAAATGCTGTATAACGATGGCTTTATTGATCCAGGGCTCGCAATAATAAGGCGCAAGCCCGGGATGCTGCATCTCATTGTTGAAAAAATGTTGTGTTTCTTCCCTGTTCTCTTCCCACCAGGCCCGTATGGTGCTCATGTCGTGCGTTGATGGCGTAACAACAGATAACCGGGGCGCGTTGGCGGGATTGAAAAATGCTGCTCCCGCCTGTTTGGGCATGCGCTGAATTTCGAGGCTTAATATTCCCAGTTGCCGCATAATTTCGGGCACACAACGCGGCACCATACCCAAATCCTCGCCGCAAACCAGCATATTAGTTGATTTTTTGAGCGCGGGCAGCTTATACATGGCCTGTGTTGCCCAAAGTTCCTCCTGCCTGTGAAAGAAGTAGTCAACATACAATACTTTCAGTTGGTGCTGTGTATAACCATCTAAATGGCGGAATGAAATGGTATTCTCTATGTCTATCCTGAAATGAAATTGCTGTTGCTGCGAGCCTTCTTCTTCAAAAAGGATCACATTGGAAATCAAATCATATAATGCCGACTGAAGCAGTATATTTTCTTCATTTATTTCCAGGGAAGAAAAATAAGCCGCTGCTTTACGCTGGGTTGAGAATGACGGCTTAAGCGCATACGAGCCATCCTGGCGTAATTCAAGAAAATCCTTAACCAGGTTCCTGTTTTCTCCCAGTAATTCATACAAAACCGCATCGGTGATATAAGGTTCACAAAACCGGCTGTAATCGAAAGCTATCCCTCTTTCAGAAAATGTTGCCACGTCAACAGGAATTGCCGGTACAAAACGGCCCATTACGCCTTCCACAGCATGAGCGGGAATGCTCCATATCCTGAAAAAGCCCAGCACATGATCTACGCGAAAAGCGTCAAAATAGTTGCTCATCTGCTTAAACCGCCGGTGCCACCACTCGTACCCGTTCTGCTGCATACGTTCCCAGTTATAGGTTGGGAAGCCCCAGTTTTGCCCCTTTACGGCAAAGTCATCGGGTGGCGCGCCGGCCTGCATATCCATATGAAAGAGTTCGGGCTCCATCCAGGCATCGCAGCTATACCGGTTTACGCCAATAGGCAGATCGCCTTTTACAATTATTCCGTTCGCATGCGCATAGCCGGTAGCATCTTTTAATTGTGTATGAAGATGAAACTGTATGAAATAGTATATCCCTATCCCGTCAAAATGCTTTTGAGCAGCGCCCGATAACTTTTCTACAGTCTTTTTATCGTAGTTGCTGTACTGGCTCCATTCGGTGTATTTCGATGTTTTGTATGTATCCCGCAGGTAGCTGTACGCTGCATAAGGAATTAACCAATGGTGGTTATCTTCCATGAACTGCCTGTATGCTTCCTGCCCAAAGAATGCCTTTTTTTGTGCGTGGTATAATTGTTTGATGATCTCCCATTTATACCGCATCACTTCTTCGTAATCAATTTCCGCCAGGTCGTTTAACTGCTTTCTTTTTTTTCCGAGCAATCGTATGATCTGCGCATCTTCTTCCCGGGCTATTATCTCCACATTAAGATACAGGGGATGCAATGCAAAGGCGGAAATAGCATTGTAGGGATACGAGTCTTTCCAGGTATGCGTGGCCGTTGTATCATTCACGGGTAACAGTTGTATCATACGCATACCGGTTTTTTTAGCCCAGTCAACCAGCAATTTGATATCAGTAAACTCACCCGTGCCTAGGCTTTTTTTACTTCTGAGGCTGAATACGGGTATGTTTACGCCCGCTCCCCGCCAGGCAGCATGCATAAAATGCACAAAACCATCATGTAAAATGGTTAGCTTTTTTTTACCCCCGTTATCGTGGAGCAAACGGTTATCGCCATCTTCATAACGGATAAACGCTTTGGTTTTAATATGATAAACAGCATACTTATATGCCACCGGGAATACAGCGCCGGAAAGATTCACCTTTGTTGTCCACCAGTTATTTTCCCTGCTCATCCACACCGGATGGGCTGTATCCCATTCCCCCAGTTCCGCAGTTCCTCCAAGCAGGTAAATCACTTCATCCTTCTGAAGGAGCGGCGCTTTTACTTTAAAAACATGGGTATTGCCCTGGTAAGGCGCAGGCTTCACCGGTGACGGAGCAGGGGGCAACAAAACTTCCCTGAAGGGGGAAGTAAGAAAAGCATTTTCGTACTGCCCGGCAAAGTTCCAGGTATCCTGCAGGTGTATTTCTCCGGCGGTGATCTTTTGAACAGGTATCACTTTATCATCATTCCATTCTTCTGTAACCCTGCCGATCTTATCTTTAAAAAGATATTTATACCGGATATCACCGGGCAAACCTGCAGGAGACGTATTTAATTCCAGCACATAACTCCAATATTCCTCATTAAGGTAGTTCATGGTAACGGCGGCGCCGTCATCAAGGTTGCCTAACTGCGGAATATTTCCCGAAAGCTGCAACGACTCCCCAAATTGGGTATGGAAGCGTATATAAAAATGAATTTTTATCATAAGGGTGTATTTGCCTTAGTGGTAATGCTTTTCTGTTAACCCAACATTGTAAATGTAAAGAGACAAAAATACAGAGCGGGCATAAATTTTCTCCTTCTTACCCTAAAGAAGGCAAATCCTCGTTATATTTGCCGCAAATTAATGATCAGACATGGATACTGCCAATAAAAAATCCCGCGGTCTGTACTGGCTGCTTTTCTTACTTTCCGTAGTTGTTTTTTTCGTGGTATACGCGTTCGCCGGAAACTTCATTACGGTTACCCTTCCTTTTGTTGTTTACTTTTTTGCCAAGGCGCTTGATATCATATAATCCGCAGTCGGCCCAATGACTGCGCAATCATTTTACGAGAACAAGTCCCGGCTATATACGGAAGCGGTACTGTCTTTTAAAAGAAAGATAGCGGCATCGGCACTGTTCCGGTTAGTGGCTTTTGCTGCTTTTGGTTTATCGGGTTATTTTTTCTTTACACAGCGCTCAACCGGCTTATTACTTCTTTCGATACTGTTTTTTGCGCTATTCCTGCTGCTGGTCATATATGCGCAAAGGCTAAAAGAAAGGAAAGCCCTCATAGAGAAATTATTATTTATCAATAGCAATGAGTTGGGTGTTCTTAATAATGAATCCAATGAAATGGATAACGGCAGCCTTTTCACTAACGGCATGGGCTATGCGGAAGATCTTGATATTTTCGGACCCCGCTCCCTCTTTCATTTGCTGAACCGCTGTACTACCTCGCATGGCAAATCCGGCTTAGCCGCTTTGTTAGCGCAGCCTCTGTCAGACCCTGCCGCTATTACACAGCGGCAGGAAGCCGTTCAAACCCTTTCAGGCCAGGCTAACCAGAGACAACTCATTACCGCGCAGGGCTTGTTACACGCCGAAGCAGAAGGGAACCTGCACAGCCTTGAAACATGGCTGCAGCCTGCAACCAGTCTCCACAAAAAAAGATGGCTGCAGCTACTGCGCTGGATGCTGCCGCTGTACAATATTCCCTGCTTTTTATATTATATTGCTACCGGCGAAATGTTATATATAGCTATAGGTGTAATAGCCGCATGGCTGCTAACAGCGCGCTATGCAAAATATATTCACAGCCAGCATGAGCTTATCAGCAAAAAACAATCAGTTCTTGACCAGTATGCCGGTATTTTAAAAGCTTTTGCAGCGGTTGAAACCGGCTCATCTTCCGTGTTGCAGCAATTACGCCAAACAGCATTAAATGCCCACGGCGCTATCGGCAGCCTGGCAAAGCTTTCTTCCTTTTTTGATCAGCGCCTGAACCTGCTGGTGAATATTTTTCTGAACAGCCTTATATTGTATGATATGCAGTGCATACTGGCGCTGGAACAGTGGAAAGAGCGGTACAAAGGCCATTTTTCGCAGTGGCTGCACACGGTTGGAGATATAGAATGCTTAAATACACTTGCAGGCTTTGCCTTCAATCATCCCGGTTTCACCTATCCTTCGGTTAATACGGGTGAAACGCTTTTTATCAGCACTACGCAAATGGCACATCCGCTTATTGCTGCCACAGAACGGGTTGCCAATGATTTTGAAACCGGAAAAAGCAATAAGCTGGTACTGGTTACCGGGTCCAACATGTCGGGAAAAACCACTTTTTTACGAACATTGGGCGTTAATCTTATCCTGGCGCAAAGCGGGGCGCCGGTTTGCGCCAGGGAATTCATTTTTACACCTATGGAGATATTAACCTCTATCCGTGTTAATGACTCCCTGCAGGAACATACTTCCTATTTTATGGCTGAGCTAAAGCGCCTGCAACAAATTATACTGCGCCTGCAGCATAACAAACCTGCATTGGTGCTGATTGATGAAATATTGCGCGGCACCAATTCGGAAGACAAAACCTATGGATCGGAGCAGTTTATCCGGCAACTGCTGCAGTACAACTGCATTACCCTCTTTGCAACCCATGACCTCACATTAGCCTCACTCGAAAATACGTATAGCGGACAAGTCAGCAATGCTTGTTTTGAAAGCATTATACAGGATGATGCCCTGCACTTCGATTACAAGCTGCAACCCGGAGTAGCCAGGAACAAGAACGCTTCTTTTTTAATGAAGCAGATGGGGATTGTTAATAGTGATACTAATAGCTGACAACCGGGCACACAAAGGAAGATTTACAGGTATGAGGCATAGGGTATGAGGTATAGGGTATAGGGTATAAGGTATAAGGTATGAGGTATGAGGTATAGGGTATAGGGTATGAGCTACTAACGATACGATGAATACTCTTTTTTTTAACTCTCACTTTGCTCTTAGCCGGATTCCCTTTCGAATTTCGAGTTTACAACTTCGAATTTAATATTTGAATTTTATTTGGTTCTTGTTATTTGGTTCTTGATGCTTTGTATTTCCATTGAATTAAGGCTATCGGTGAGTGATACCTTACACCTCTCTCCAAGCAATTAAAGGCGGAGTATGATACTTCGCCTTAATGATTTCGAATGCCTGTTGCTTTAAACAAGCAGCAGGGCAAATACCGTAATAGTGGAAAAGAAAGCCCAGGCTATAATATAGGCCTGTGTTTCTTCTGCTGCATGCCGGGTAGTAAATAACTTTTTCATAGACACTGTTTTTTAAGGGTTAAAAATGACAGGGTCGGATCAAATTCCTTTAAGCTGAAGTTTCCAGGGAGGTATACGGAGTAAATAGGATATTAGTTTTCAAAACGGGGTTGTACACTTATTAACGACAAAGATGCTGTGGTATTGTGTTTGGGGGAGGGAGAGCAGGTTGCAGGTTACAAGGTTCAAGTTACAGGGGGGCAGGTTGCAGGGGTCAGGTTGCAGGGGTCAGCTATCTGTTGGGAAGCTTTTCTAACGATAGGATGAGTACTCCTTCTTTGTATAAGCAGCTATATAAAAAAATAGTACTCACCTGATAAAACATTCATATTTTGGACACAAATTATGAATGTTTAAAAACCTAAGCTATGATCAAATCCATCATTGCATTTGCAATCCCCCTCATTATGATGAGTTGCAGCAGCACAAAGCACAGTACCGAAAATGCTATTGATGAGCACAACAGTCAAAACGCTCTCGATTGGGATGGCATATACCGGGGCATATTACCCTGTGCAGACTGTGAAGGAATTCAAACTACGATATACCTTCAAAAAGACCTCAGCTTTACCATTAAATCAAGGTATCTTGGCAAGTCAGACAGCGTATTTCAAATGACGGGGCGCTTCACCTGGAATAAGGAAGGCAGCCAGATTACATTAACGTCTTCAGACAGCAGAGAAAAATATCAATACCAGGTGGGTGAAAACATACTTACCCAATTAGACCAGGAGGGTAAGAAAATAACCGGTGCACTGGCTAATCATTATATTCTTTCCAAAACGGCATTTGCACTTTATGAGCGCTACTGGAAACTGGTAGAACTAAATGGCAAACCCGTTATTGTGGATAGCAGCTTTAGAGAGGAACCATATCTCATTTTTAAGGAAGAGAACAACCGTGTGGTTGGAAATGATGGTTGTAATAGTCTGTCAGGGCCTTTTGGTTTGGAAGGAATGAATCGTATCACCATTTCAAAGGTAGCAGCTACCCTCATGGCCTGCCCCGATATGAATACAGCGCAACAATTTATGGAAGTGCTTCAAAAAGCAGATCATTATCAAATTGACGGAGATATGCTAACACTCAACAAAGCCAAAATGGCTCCGCTTGCCAGGTTTAAATTGGTTGTTATGAATTAGATTAGTTTCACAGGTAATGATTGCTTTTTAAGTTTTTGAGCAAGCCCTGTTTAGTTACTTACCTAAAACATATAAACTGAAACCTATATTCCGGTCTTTTGTATCTTCGGTTGCATCAATTATTTCCCGATGAAGGTTGACAAATTGTACAGCATATTCATTTATACGGTGAATGTTTCTATGCTCTTCCTTTCATTAACCTTCTCCGCGTCAGCACATGCACAAACTGAAACTATCAAAACAGCTACTGCCCTAAAAACAAAACTTTTTGAGGAGCAATTTGTTATAATCAATGGTATAGAACAATGGGTTACTATCAAAGGAGAAAGTTCAAAGCCCGTCATACTGTTTCTTCACGGTGGGCCGGGCAGTCCGTTAAGCCCGTACGCGAATCATCTCTACAAGAATTTGGAAGATGACTTCATTGTAGTGCAATGGGATCAGCGGGGAACAGGAAAAACTTTTGGCAAACTTGCTCCGCAGGAATTAACTCCCGAATATTTGAAAGACCATCCTTTAACGGTTGACCTGATGACAGGCGACGGTATTGCACTGGCGGAATATCTTTTAAAGCATCTGAGCAAGCAAAAAATTATTCTTTTTGGTACATCCTGGGGTTCGGTACTCGCGGTAAAAATGGTTACCCGGCGGCCCGATCTTTTTTACGCTTATGTGGGACATTCTCAAATTGTTAATCCTGCCATTGACCTGGAATTGTATAATACGATTTATACAATGGCAGAGATCAAACATGACAAAGATGGCTTAGCCATATTACATGCAACAGGAAAGCCTCCTTATGACAGGGCAAGGAAGACAGGGCAGTTACTGCGGATCATAAAAAAGTATGAACAGGAAAATTCGATTCCTGCTCCCGGGAGTTGGTTTGTACCTTCTCCTGATTATGATAATGAAAAAGATAATCAGGACAGAAATGACGGAGATGACTATTCATTTGTGAACTATGCAGGTGATAGTGTTTTGGGTGTGCCATCAATGAGCAGCACCATCAACTTAATGAAAGACAATGTAAATTTTAAGATCCCGGTATATTTAATTCAGGGTGATGAGGATATTTTAACGCCAAAAGAAAAATCAAAAAAATACTTTGATAAAATAAAAGCACCTGAAAAGAAATATTATTTATTACCCAAAACAGCACATGGTTTTAATTTATCAGTATTAGAAACTCAGTATAAGATATTTAAACGCATCAGTGAACTGCTATGAACATCCATTTTATACAACACGAAGTTTTTGAAGCGCCGGGCGCATATCTGAAATGGGCTGAGCAAAAAGGCTATCAAATTACTTTTTCAAAAGTCTATGAATTTCAACCCTTACCCGATGCTGCCGCGCATATTGATCTGCTGATCATTTTAGGAGGGCCGCAGAGCCCTGATACTTCCGTATTGCAATGCCCCCATTTTAACGCAGAAGCTGAGATGAACCTGATCCGGAAATGCATTCAGGCCAAGAAAGCCATAGTGGGTGTTTGCCTGGGCTCCCAACTCATCGGACAAAGTCTCAATGCCCCTTATGCTCATAGTCCGGAAAAGGAAATCGGAAATTTCTCCATCGCTTTAACCGAAGCTGGAAAGCAGGATGAAAACATCAGCCATTTTGGCCCGGTACTCACCGTTGGTCACTGGCATAATGATATGCCGGGACTGACAGACGACTGTGAGATTCTGGCTATCAGCGAAGGGTGCCCGCGGCAGATTATAAAATACGCCGACTATGTTTACGGCTTTCAATGCCATATGGAACTGACAAAAGAAGTGGTTGCGTTACTGATTGAAAACGAGGATGATCTAAAAGAAAAAAGCAGGAAGCATACATTTGTTCAATCGCCGGAAAAAATGCTCGGTTACGACTACGGAGAAATGAACAACAAGCTTTTTGTATTTCTGGATAAGCTGGTAGCGGCATTTCAACCTATACTCAACACCCGGCAACGGTAGTGCAAACAGAAAGTATTGTACTGCTGCGCACATCACCACCTGTTTTGTTGCCAGGGGCAAACAAGGCAGGCATGAAGAACAGAAATCTCAAATGCGCAGCATATTGGGTAAAGTCAGGAGTACACACCCGGAAGGCAGCTTTGGTAACGAGAAGCAACACTATCTTCTCGATAAAATAAAAAGCCAATCCCAACGATCGGCCTTTTTTACATTTTATTCCATTAAGATAGCAATGTCTCAGCTTTAATCATTAATCGCAAGTAAGTCCAGATAATGCACTTTGATAGGCAGCTTTTTCCTCTGCGCTCAAGCCGGTAACACAATCCGTTTCAAGATATTCCTGAAGTGCCGCTTTATAAGCCTTACAATTAGCAGAATTAATATTGGCCGCATAAGTCTGAACCGCATCTGCTACTCTTTTAGCTGCACTGGTGCAATCCACTTTTTTTTCCTTTTTGCAACTCGAAACCAAAACAGGAGCCATGCCACAAATTAAGAGACCGAACAAAATTTTTTTCATACTTTTTAATTTTTAAGGATTAATTTAAATGAAAGAAATATATGAACGGACTACTATATAATATTATTGTAATAATATATAATTCAATTTGAAAGAAACAACCCGTGTAACGCCATTGCTATAACGTTAACTATGCTTTTACAAGATGTATAAATATGTGGTTAATAAAGCTAACCGGATGCTATAACTTTTACTGCCTCTACTTATTCTTCTCCTCCAGTTCCAGCAACTTTTCAAAAGTTTGCTCGTATTCTTTATTGGCGGCGGCAAGCGCTTCGCCGTTCTTTTGATAGCCGGATTCGGCAGCGAGGAATTTGTTCTTATCAGAATAGATATCAGGTGAAGCCAGTTGCGCTTCAAATGTGGTTTTTTGCCGGGTTAAAGCAGCAATTTTTTCTTCGAGTTGCTCCAGGTTTTTTTGCTGCTTTTGCAATGCTCTTTTCAGCTCTTTA
Source organism: Agriterribacter sp. (assembly GCF_035445465.1). Classification (NCBI taxonomy): domain Bacteria; kingdom Pseudomonadati; phylum Bacteroidota; class Chitinophagia; order Chitinophagales; family Chitinophagaceae; genus Agriterribacter; species Agriterribacter sp. Next base: position 73,907 of record NZ_DAOMQT010000014.1, on the reverse strand, counting down.
TCAATAGGCCCTTTTACTATGGCTTTGGCAGGCGCAACAGGCCGCTGTTCCTTCACCGGCGCCTTTTTCTCCTGTTGCTTTACAGCAGCACCGCCTGCTTTTGCCGCTTCCGCTTTTTTTCTCTCTTTCCACTCCATCCATTCTTCATATCCTCCGGCAAAATCTTTGATCTCGTAATTTTCAATCTCCCATATCCGGTTGGCCGCTTTTGAAATAAAATGCCTGTCGTGACTTACCATGATCAGGCTGCCCTGGTAGCGGTTCAATGCTTCTATCAATAAGTCAATGGAAAGCAAGTCGAGGTGATTGGTAGGCTCATCCAATATTAAAAAATTGGCTTTGCTTACCATGGTTTTCGCCAGTGCCACCCGTGCTTTTTCTCCCCCGCTCAGCACTCTAATTTTTTTATCCGTATCATCGCCGCTAAATAAAAAACATCCCAGCAGCGTTCTTAATTCCTGTTCCGTTTTCTGGCTGCCGCAATTTTTCATCTCTTCGAGGATGGTTTGCTGCACGTTCAGCGCCTCTAATTGGTGCTGGGCATAAAAGCTTTCCTCCACGTTATGCCCCCATATCCTTTCACCTGTAAAAGACTCCGTACCCGCAACGATCCTGAGAAGGGTTGACTTTCCCTTACCGTTAGCGCCTATCAGCGCAATTTTATCGCCACGGTTAATTTCAGCGGATGTATTCTCAACGATCTTAATATTGCCAAAGCTTTTGCTAACATGCTTTAAGGTGCAAATGATCTTCCCCGGCACCTTGTCTAACTGGAAGTTGATCTTTATTTCAGGACGGTCAACAGATACATCTTCTATCCGGTCTAACTTATCTAACCGTTTCATAGCACTTTGCGCCGCAGCCGCTTTAGTGGCCTTTGCACGAAAGCGTTCTATAAATCTTTCCTGCTGCTTAATATACTCCTGCTGGTTCTCAAAAGAACGCTGCTGCAGTTCTATCCGCATTGCTTTTTCGGTTTCATAAAAATCGTAGTTGCCAATATAGAAATGCAGTTGTTGCTGGTATAGTTCCACAATTTTGGTAACCATGCGGTTCAAAAAATATTTATCGTGGCTTACAATTACTACTGATCCTTTGTAATGCAGCAAATATTTTTCCAGCCATTCAATGGAAGGAAGATCGAGGTGGTTGGTGGGCTCATCTAACAGCAGCAGGTCGGGCTGCTGCAATATCATTTTAGCCAGCAGCACCCGCATACGCCATCCCCCGCTAAATTCTTTATAAGGCCTTTGCAGGTCATTATTGGCAAAGCCCAGGCCCTGCAACACTTCTTCCGTTTGGTGATGAATATTATATCCACCCAGCATTTCCAGCTCATGCAGTTTGTCTGAATATTCATGCAGCAGGGCTTCATCTTCATGCTCTTTTTCGAGGCGATTGCCCAATACCTCAATTTCCTTTTCTAATAACAATATTTTTTCGAAGGCGCCGAGGGCAACCTGCAGTATGGATTCGTTGGTATCAAAGCTCAGCAAATCCTGGTGCAGGTACCCAATCGTTGTGCCCCTGCCTCTTTCTATTGTTCCGGCAGAAGGGAGGTATTCGCCTACCAGCACTTTCAGTAAGGTTGATTTTCCCGTTCCGTTGTAACCGATCAGCCCTATCCTTTCGCCGGGCTGTATATGCCAGGTGGCATCCCGTACAATGGTTCTTGCGCCAAATTCAAAAGTCACATCCTGCAATCCTGCCAGCATAGTTCCAAAAAATAACTTTATTGTTTTATAGAATCCGGATTATCTCCGGGACTGTCTGTTTTTATTACAGCAGGCGTTTCGGGATTAATGGCAGGCACATTATATTTTCCTTCAATAAAGGAAAGATAATTCTGTACCCTGAAGGTTTGGTCAATCTCGCTGTATAAGGTGCGTTGCTTTGCGCTTAAGCCTTCCGGATCCTGCATATGCTGTGTCATTTCCTGTACCGACATGCTTCCCAAAGCGGCATAATACCTCAATTGCTGATCAATATCCTTTTTAATATCTTTCAATACCCTGTCGCCCAGCTCTTTATAATCTGCTTCGTAAGCGGCTTCCATTACCGATATGGCTACAATATTCTGCTGGTTGCCACGGCTTACCATAGCATATGGCATATTGGCCACATTAATCCCTTTATCGCTCTTTTCTAATAATTTCCTCGCTTCTTCCTTTCTGCCATCTTTAGCCATGCTTTCAGCCGCATTGGCATAAGCCTGCCGTATGGTTAACAAATGACGCCGGTTCTCTTCATCAAAATATACGCCCGGGATGTTTGCATTACCAAAGGCAAACTTTTTCATCATATTTTCATAGGCCGCTTCCGTGTTTACATTAGTCGCATTATCCTGCTTAAGCTGTACGGGCACTAAGCGGTAGCTCAATCCATCCGCCCTCAGGTACCTGGAAAAACCCAGCTCGCTGAAAGGTGCAGTGAAATAGATAGGCCGTTTCCAGTTGTTGGCTGCAAGTACATTCAGTACGGCCAGATCATTTTTCATCAGCGCGTTTTTACCCTCCGGCAAGTCAAACCTTAATTCATCTACCAGGGTATCGTCTGCATTTACTGTTCCGTTTTCACGTACCAGCGCACTGTCTACCGGCAAACTGAATTTTCTTACAGGAAAAGTATTGAATACATTATCGGCGCCATAGGTTATGGTATAGGCGGGATCATCGCTGCCAATGATCCTGGTTAATACATCACCAAGGTATACATACTGGTTCTGGGGGATATTGGGCTTGGCCTCAAAGTATACCACGTTGCGTTTATCGCCTTCCGTTTTTTCGGGCCCCCACAATAAAGCTATAGGATCGCTGTCATTTACCTTATACCGCATCTGGTTAATATACCAGTCTATGCCCAACAGGCTGTAATTCACCACCCGTATGTCGCGGCGGATGCCTTCCACTTCCTGCGCATACCATAAAGGATAGGTATCATTATCGCCGAATGTAAAGAGTATGGCGTTAGGCGCGCAGCTTTCGAGGTAGTCTTTCGCCAGGTCGCGGGCCAGCTCCTTTTTGCTCCTGTCGTGATCGTCCCACTCCTGGAAACCCATGATAACAGGAACGGCCAGGGTACAGATCACTGCCGCGGCATAACCAGCCAGCTTAGCATTCATTACTTTTTGAAACCATTGCTTTACCATCATTACGCCAATGCCAATCCATATAGCAAATGCATAATAAGAACCGGCAAACGCGTAATCGCGTTCACGCGGTTGCGGACCGGCCGCATTCAGGTAAAACACAATGGCAAAACCGGTAAAGAAGAACAATAAAAAGCTTACTAAAAAGTCTTCGCGGTGATGACGGTAATGGAAGAACAGTCCGATAAGACCCAGTATAAAAGGCAAAGCAAATAATTTATTGTTGGCCTTATTATCCTTAATGCTGTCGGGCAGCTTAGACTGGTCGCCCAAAAACAGGTTATCAATAAATGAAATGCCGGTAATGGTATTACCATCCCGCACATTGCCGGTTCCCTGCAGGTCGTTTTGCTTACCAATGAAATTCCATCCAAAATACCGCAGGTACATCCATCCTATCTGGTAACCGAAAGCCCAGCGGATATTATCAACATAGGTGGGTTTTTCATCTTTTCCCAATCCCAGCCAGCTCCGGTAATAATTGGCGTGCCCCTGGTCGTTGCTGGCATCCCATATACGGGGCAGGAACATCATATCTTCGGCCTCATACTCGTATTCAAAGTTTTTACCGATATTGATGTACTTCTTATCTCCCTTCTGCCAGCGGTAGCCTTTTTCTTTAACCATTGGGGTACCATCTGGATTCCTTTTTACATCGGCGGCAAAGGTTTGTCCGTATATTAACGGAAAATCGCCATACTGCTCACGGCCAACATAACCTACCAAACTCATGGGATTATCTACATTATACATATCTACCGAAGGGTTGGCTGCAGAGCGGATCATGGTAGTAAGATAGGTAGAGTAGCCAATAAGTATAAATGCAAAGCACCACAGACCCAGCTTAAGGAAGTTCAGTATTTTAGCCCTGCTGTGGTAAGCGGCATATACCACTATGGTGGTACCGGCTACAAAGAGCAGGAAAGACAGGAAAGAGGTAATGTAAGGAAACGAGAACAGGAAAATAAAAACAGAAAGCCAGACAGCAAAACCTGTGAAATTATTGATCAGCTTATCGGCCCGGCGGATACCTATTACTATTACAATGGCAAGCAGGGCAAAATAAGTGGCGAAACCCGTAAAAAAGGGCAAGCCGAGTCCGTTTACAAACCAGCGGTCGAATATGCCCGAGCCGGTTATGGTATATTGTATTACAAATTTTTGTACAAACCCTGTAATGATACAGCCTACTATAAAAGCCCAGAAGATACCCCAGGGCGTGGTTTTATACCGGCGGAAATAATATATCATTACAATGGCAGGAATGGTAAGCAGGTTAAGCAGGTGAATGCCTATAGATAACCCGATAACAAAAAACAGCAATACAATCCATCGGTCTGCCCCGGGCTCATCGGCATTATGCTCCCATTTTAACATCATCCAGAATACCAGCGCAGTAAGGAATGAGGAAAAAGCGTATACTTCCCCTTCAACGGCGCTGTACCACATAGAATCGCTGAAAGTAAAGGCCAGGGCGCCCACTACACCGGCAGCCATAATGGTAAACAACTTTTCAGCGTTTAAGGTGGCATGCGCTTTCTGGTATATTTTACGGGTAAAATGCGTTATCGTCCAAAAAAGAAACAGTATGGTAAAGCCACTGGCCAAAGCGCTCATGATGTTCACGGCCTTGGCGGCGGTTAACGGGTTATCGCCGAATAGCACAATAAAAATGCGCCCGATGATCACAAATAACGGCGCTCCGGGGGGGTGGGGGATCTGCAGCTTAAAACAACTGCTCACAAATTCGCCGCAATCCCAAAGGCTTCCTCCTGCCTCTGCTGTTAAAATATATACGGCACAGGCAATAATGCAAACAATCCATCCGGTAATGTTATTAACCTTGTTGAAATTCATATTAGTACTGTCTTTTATAAGATTGGCAAACCTACACGAATTTTAATAAGCTACAAAAACCACTGCAATGAATTTGGTTATCCTTATCACATTTTTAAACCGTGGTTAAGGATTTCACGCAGAGTGCACACAGGAACAAAGAACGCAAGTGCGTTTTGAGGTTTGAATTTAAGAAACTATAAATCACAAACTACAAACTTCCCCTCGTCTCCGTAATTCTATCTTTCACGGCTCTCCGGCTTCGGATTTAATTTTGCCAACATTCATTTGCTAACAATTTGCATCATTGTTTCATTTTTTATATCTTCGTGTGCTCATACAAATACCTGTTGCTCAAATTAGTCCGGTCATATCGCTTCTGTGCTGCGCTGCTGTTGCTGATCAGCTTTTCAGCAACGCAATTTCCCTTTGAGCTTTTTCATAACCACGGCAATACCGTTGTTTGCAGCGCGTATAGCCAGGGAACAGATATATGCCAGCATAAATCGCACCTGGCTACAAAAAAGGATCATTGCTTGGCATGCAGCATTCATGTAGAAAAAGTATTCCTGTTCAACAGCCCGCTTCCGGAATACAGTTCCGGCAGCAGTTTCCTGTTCCGGCACATTGCTTTTGCCGGTATACATTCCAACACGCCGGAACATACTGCGCTCCGGGGACCCCCACATTGTATGGCGTAAACACCCTCAGCCGGACGTCATCTTCTTTACGCATAACAACAGCATAGCGGAACCAACTATCATTCGCACAAAAACATAATTAGCTATTACACTTTGATAAGCTGTGTACTGCTGTTTTACGGCGTTAACTGAAACATTCTTCATTATTTAAGCGTATCATTTTGAAACATCATTATATCAGGCTATTCCTTATATCATTTGCTGTATTTTTTTTAAGCATTGGTTTTACAAGAGCACAACACCTGTTGCCTGAACCCATAAAAAATGCCCGTAGCGGCATAGCCAGGGTTTCTGTTTCAGGCCGGGTAAGCGATGCACAAACAGGCGAGCCCCTGGCAGGCGCTTCCGTATATATTGCCGATGCTAAAACAGGCGCTGTTACCAATGCAAACGGAGCATACATGATCAGGAATATTGCAGCAGGCAGCTATCTTATTGAAATTTCTTTTGTTGGGTACAGCAGCATTACGGAACAGGTGAAGCTTACAGGAGACCTGCAAAAGGATTTTGCGCTGCTGCCTTCTGTTCTGGAAAATGAAGGTATAACGGTAACCGGCGTTTCCACTGCCACAAAAATTAAAAGAACGCCCACACCGGTTACCATCATGAGCAAAAAAGAACTTACCCAGGTGGCGGCAACGAACCTCATAGATGCATTGAGCAAAAGCCCCGGCGTAGCCCAAGTTTCAACGGGACCTTCCATTTCAAAACCTATTATCCGGGGGCTGGGCTACAACCGGGTGGTAGTGCTCAATGATGGCATACGCCAGGAAGGACAGCAGTGGGGCGATGAGCACGGTATTGAAATAGATGAATACAGCGTGCAGAAGGTGGAGATATTGAAAGGGCCCGCTTCCCTTATTTACGGAAGTGATGCCATGGCCGGTGTGATCAATATTTTAACCAACGTACCTGCCGCGGAAGGAACTATAAAAGGAAACATCGTTGGCAATTATCAAACCAATAATAAGCTCCGCGGCTTTGGCGCTAACCTGGCAGGCAATAAAAACGGGCTGAACTGGAATGTATACGGATCTTTTAAAGGAGCGCAGGACTATAAAAATAAATACGATGGTTATGTATTCAATTCAAAATTTAATGAAAAGAATATTGGGGGGTATATTGGTTACAACGGAAGCTGGGGCTACAGCCATATTATTGTGAGCAGCTTTAACCAGGAGCCCGGACTTATAGAAGGCGACCGCGATGCGCTTACGGGAAAATTCATACGGGAAATAAACAATAATGGCATAGCGGAAACAAGAATAACGGAACGCAGTGATTTCTCGGGGATTCACCCCGGTATTCCCCGGCAGCATATTCAACACTTTAAAGTTGCCGCCGATAACAGGTTTAACGTGGGCAACGGAAAACTCTCCGTTAATCTTGGCTTCCAAAACAACAAAAGAAAAGAGTTCGCGGATGTGCTGGAGCCGGATACGCCCGAATTGTATTTTGATCTTAACACATTTACCTATAATGTGCAATACCACTTCCCGGATAACAACAAATGGAAAACCGCTGTGGGCATTACCGGTATGCAGCAAAGCAATACCAATAAGGCGGAGGAAGTGCTGATCCCCGAATATCATTTATTTGATGCAGGCGCTTTTGTATACACGCAGCGCAATTACGATCGCTTTACCCTTAGCGGGGGCATACGGTTTGATAACAGGAGCATAGATTCAAAAAAATTAACGGAAAACAATGAAACAAAGTTTGAACCCTTTACCAGGTCGTTCAGCAATGTATCGGGCAGTGCCGGCATTAGTTATGAAGCCGGTAAAGCCACAACGCTAAAACTTAACATAGCAAGAGGATTCCGTGCGCCGGGCATTGCCGAGCTAGCCTCTAACGGCACGCATGAAGGCACTAACCGGTACGAATACGGCGATCAAAGCCTGAGATCGGAAAGCAGCCTGCAGACCGATATAGGGGCGGAGATCAATACCGAACACCTGTCTTTAAGCGCAACCGGTTTTGTAAACGCCATTGATCATTTTATTTTTTACAGAAAGCTTTCTAATGTTAATGGCGGCGATTCGCTGGTGCACGTAGATGGCGATGATATTACCGCTTTTACCTTCAGCCAGGCCAAAGCCCTTTTGTATGGCGCGGAATTATATATGGATATTCATCCCCATCCGTTAGACTGGCTGCATTTCGAAAATACATTCTCGTATGTAAGCGGTGAATTTAACCAGCCGGTGGAAGGCGTAAAGCATATCCCCTTTATACCCGCCGCCCGGCTCATTACGCAACTGAAAGGAGAATTTCTACAGAAAGGAAAAAAGATCAGCAACCTTTCCATCACTGCTGAGTTGGATAATACGTTCAGGCAGAACAAGGCGTTCACCGCCTATAATACAGAAACGCCTACAAAAGGTTACAGCTTACTGAATGCCTTTATAGGAGCGGATATCATGCATCATAAAATAACGCTGTTCTCGGTGTATGTTTCGGGCAGCAACCTTGCCAACGCCGCTTATCAAAGTCATTTAAGCCGGTTGAAATACACCGATGTAAATGATGTTACCGGGCGGCAGGGTGTATATAACATGGGGAGGAACTTTAGTGTAAAGATCAATGTGCCGTTGTCGTTTTAAGCAGTACCATATCATTCTTATTATCCGAAATTCAGCATCAGCCTATAAAGCAAAGTGACTCTCTAAAAAGTAATATTTTGTCACAAAGTCTCTAAGGCACGAAGAAAACAAAACCTGAAGGTCAGGACTTTGTGTCTTAGGGTCTTAGTGGCATTTCTTCTATACGGTACTTTGAGGCAGCCTCTTTTTTCTAAAAAAAAGCAGATTTGTTGTTGATTTGTTAAAACAATTCTGCATATTGTATTGCAATTAAAAGCATAGCCTTGTAATCAATATGACAATCAGCGGTTTTACTATAGTCCGGAATGCTACAAAACTTTATTACCCCATTAAAGAATCCATCCAATCCATTCTTCCGATGGTAGACGAGTTTATTGTAGCATTGGGAAACTGTGACGAGGATGACAATACCCTGGAAGAGATACAAAGCATAGGATCTGATAAAATAAGGATCATCCACACGGTATGGGATCTGGAAAAATATCCCGGCGGTACGGCATATGCCCATCAAACAGATATAGCAAAAAAGGAATGCAAAGGCGACTGGCTTTTTTACCTGCAAAGTGATGAAGTGATCCATGAAAAATACCTGCCGGTCATTAAAAAAAAATGTGAAATCTTTTTAAAAGATAAAGAGGTAGAAGGCCTGCTTTTTGACTATAAGCATTTCTGGGGCGATTATAGTCACTATATCGAATCTCACGGATGGTACGCAAAGGAAATAAGAATCATCCGCAACCTGCCTCACATACACTCATGGGGTGATGCACAGTCGTTCAGGAACATCCCGGATTTTGATGGAATAGATTATTACCAGAAAAGGGGAGCATATAAGCTGAAAGTAGCCAGTGCAGATGCCTGCGTATACCATTATGGCTGGGTTCGCCCGCCCCGGTATATGCAAAACAAGCGGAAAGTATATGTGAGCAATTATAAAGGAGCCGCTGTTGCAGAGAAGGATTTCAGGCAAAGTGAAGCAGAGTTTAATTTTGGTGATCTCAGCAAACTAAGCAGTTTCAGTGAAACACATCCGCGGGTAATGGAAAATACGATCAGCCGGTTTAACTGGCAGGATAAGCTTTACCCCAATAAGCCACCTGATCCCAAAATAAAACACAAACACGAGAAGTGGAAAAATCGCTTGCTGTCTTATATCGAAAAGAAATTATTGAGCGGCAACCAAATCTTCACTTTTAAAAATTATATTCTTATCAGGCGTCAACTTGATAATAAATTATTTTTTTAGATCAGTACACTAATGCGTACAGCCCCCGCAAGATTAATGCTCAGTCAAAGTCAGGAACAAAATATACTTTTTAAATAAACAAACTTCTTATGTTCAACTTTTTGAAAAAATCTTTCAACAAGAAAAAAGCCCGCAGGGTAACTCAGGAATATGCCTATAAAATTGACAGCTTCCTATTACCAGCAGAAGGAGAAATACAATTTGCTAATTGGCTGAATCCGCTTGTAAAATCTAAGACCATTACACAATCTGAAATTAATTTCTATAAAAAATTCATTAGAAAAGGAGACCTGGTAATTGACATAGGAGCAAATATTGGTGATACAACAGTTCCTATGGCATTGGCTGCAGGGAAAGAAGGGTTAACGCTTGGATTTGACCCCAATCCCTATGTGTATAAAATTTTAGAGGCAAACTCCAAACTTAATTCCAGCAAGACAAACATTATACCTCTCCCTTATGCCATCACAGAAAACGAAAGTGAGTTTTTTTACAACTCATCAGAAGCATCCTTTGCTAATGGAGGTATCCAGGAGATAGACAAGGGATATCATGGAAAATATTCACTGCAACAAAAAATAAAAGGCATAAGGCTGTCCGATTATTTACGTGAAAATTATTCCAAAGAGTTGAATAAACTCTCGTTTATAAAAGTAGATGCTGAAGGATTGGATAGTACGATTCTTAAATCTGTAAGAGACCTGATCGAAACATACAAGCCGCTGGTTATTGCGGAATGCTTTACAAAATCTACAAAGGAAGAACGATATGACCTTTACAATACTGTAGCTTTACCCGGCTATAAGATTTATAAATTTGATGACTTTGATGAAAACGCATCTGTAACGCTCATTTCGAACAAAGAGGAAATGACGAATTGGAAAACTTTTAACCTCTATGCTGAGTACAGTGCATAGTTAACGGGTGAACAAAACTATTCTCCGCTTATATACCTTCTATTGCATCGCAAGGGAGAAGATGATTGATGTTTGATGCGCTAAGTGTATCTGATGCTTTACAAAGACGCTCTCAGCGTAAGTTTAAAGGGCACTTCAATATGATCTTTGGCGCCGGATAATATCAGCTCGGCAGCTTTTACGCCCATTTGACGAAAGTCTGTTGATATGGTGGTGATCCCGTTTAAGATTATTTTTTTCATAACAGTTTCATTATAGGAAATAACGCCAATATGCTTGCCGATTTTATACTTCATGGATATGAGCCTTTCGATGAGTATTACCAGATCGGCTTCCATAACGTTAATGTATACCTCGCCGCTATTGATAGGCTCTTTTGCAATATCGTGCACCACTTTATGCGTAAAGGCATATTCCTGGCAAAAACGGTTGAACCCTTTTAATATGCCTTTGGGATAATAGCTTTTTTCGGGGAAGATGATTTTTATAGTATGGTATTTGGCCAACTGCTTCAGCGCCTGCTCCAGCGCATTGTAAATATCGTTCTCAAAATTTTCATACACAGCGCCATATTCGCCGTTTACACCGGGAACCTTTTTATCGAGTAATATCAGCTTATGCCTTGGAATGGTATTGATAATTTCATGCGCGTTTTCTCCGCCTTCTATAAAATGGGGGATGATCACAAAATGCGAATAGTCTTCTCTGGCATTGCCCAATAGCTTCTTAAACAGGGCAAAATCATTATTATAAATGTAAAAATCAATGGCCACATGCTCTCCCAGGGTTTCCACAAAGCCATCGTATATGATTTTTTTATGGGCGCTCAGCTTATTAAACAACAACATTACATGCTGGGTTTGTTTAATATCGTCGTTAATAATATAATATCCTTTACCCGGAACTGAGCCGAGGACGCCCATTTTTTTCAGGTGCTTATATCCTTTTTCAGCAGTATCTCTTGATATTTCCAGCTCAAAGCTGAGCTCATTGATAGAAGGAACAAGATCATCTTTTTTTAGCTTCCCCGCCTCTATGGCATTCAGTATGGAATGCGTAAGCTGGAGGTATTTGGGTGTAGCAGAAAATTCATCTACCTGCACATGCTCAAAAAAATTGCTGAATTTCATCCCTGTATTTTATGTTTCAGCAAATATAAAGTATGCGCCTGTTATATGGGTTAACAGTATCGGGTCACGCAGGCAGGTTTTCGCAGAGACCGCTAAGGAATCATCATCTGTTTACAACGCTCCTCTTTTTTATTTCCCTTCTTTTTCCAGTTCTTCGAGCGTCCAGGGGTCCCATCTTCTTCCTACCACATCACGTACTTTTTTAATATCTGCCGGCTGTATGGTTGAGGCTGAATTGCCGAGATTCGTGCGTATATAGCTCAGTACTGCGGCCAGCCATTCATCATTGCTGTTTAGCATAGGTGGCATTATACTGGGATACTCTTTTCCATCTATCGGGCCGGTTAAACCGCTCAAAACAATGCGGATCAATTTCCCGGGATCACCGTTCACCCGCTTTGAACCGGCTAAAGGTGGCGCCACCATTCCGGAACCGCCAAACTGCAACCCTTTGCCGTCGGCGCCATGACAGGAAGAGCAAAGGGATTTAAAATTTTCTGCACCCTTCAATACCAATGCCCTGTCGGCTTCCTTAAGATGATCTGTTTGTACCTCCACAGGAAGCGTTGTAGTAAGATGCCCCATGGTCATTTGAGCGGCCTGGTATACCATGCCTTTGCGGCTACTGTCTGCTTTAATCATCACTTCAAGCATCGGCTTTGCTTTTTCGGGTGTGCTATACCGTAATGATTGTGCCAGTTGGGTACGCACATCTGTATCCGGATCGCTGACCAGTTTAGTTAACTGCAGAAACACGTCCTGACCTTTGGCTTTAATATACGCTTCACTGATCCATACAGCCATACGCCTTAACTCCGGCGATTGATCCTTCATTACCTGCCATAAAAAAGGCCTGTCTACAGCCTGCAATCCATCCAGTGTCCATAATGCGTGTATCCGGCCCAATAGGGAAGGCTTATCCTTCCAGAATATCAGGTCGTCCCAAAAGGAAGGCTCATCCAGCACAATTTGCTTTAACGCGGGAACAACAGATTGTTCATTACGAACGATCAGTAGTTTTTGCGCATTATCGCGCCACCAGCCATTAGGATGTGAGAGATATTGCACTAATTGTGCTGCTGATGCATTCAGCATATTTGGCTTTTGTGTATCAGGCGGGATAGCTTCGTGAACTACCCTGTATATTCTTCCCCTGCCAATATTTTTGTCGAGCCCAAAACGCTGTATCTGCGGGCGAAGATAGGATTTGGGGCCCGTCCAGTTTCCTTCCTGTATGATGCCCCGGTACATGTCTACAATGTACAAACAGCCATCCGGCCCGGTAGCCATGTTAACCGGGCGGAAATTCATATCGGAAGAAGCCAGGAACTCGGCTTTATCGTAAGCGTTCCTCACTACTCTCATCCCTTCCCTGTTCAGCACGTTGGCGCGCCGGATCAGTCTTCCCACAGGTTCACAAATAAAAAGATCGCCCTTCATCCCTGCAGGAAGCCTGTCGCCGCGGAAAACGGTTTGTCCGCAGCTTGCCGTAAAATGATTTAAGGTACTGTCTTCACGCAACCGTTTTTTGCCACCTTCCACATCCGGTGTGGCTATTATAGGCCAGGGGGCATGAAAATCATCTTCATACTGATCGTTCTCAAAATCCAGCTCGCCATAGGCCGGCATTTGCTGGAAGCCCAGTGCCGCCACTTCACCGCCGGCAGAAGAAAGGAATAATCTTCCGTAATCATCATTCCCCAGTCCCCATTGCCCGCTGGGTACATCCTCAAGGCTGTCAATCTTTAACTGATCGCCGGTCCATTTATACCTGATTTGGCTTGTGGTATATATCCAGTTATCGAGGTTCCATACCAGCCCGCTTTTCTGATGCTCGAGGTTGCGGGTGTCGGGCGTATCATCGTGGTATACCTGTACTTTCTGGTCGGCTATGCCATCGTTATCCGAATCTCTGTAAGTGTATAAATTGCAGGAGTACGTTTCCTGAACAATCAGCCGGTCGTCTAAAGCCAGCATCATGCGGGGTAAAACCAGGCTGTCAATGAACACGGTCCGCTTATCCATTTTACCGTCACCATTGGTATCTTCCAGCCGTACAATCCTGCTAACAGGAGCATTTTCATCCGTAGCTTCAATATCCTGCATATAGGTAAGCATTTCGGCCACATACATTCTCCCATTGCCGTCCCATACTATGGCAACAGGCTCTTGTACCATGGGCTCGCCGGCTACCAACTCAAGCCTGTAGCCTTCCGGAAGATGCATGGTTTTCATGCTCTCTTCCGGAGAAAGTGCTACAGGGGAAGGATTTTGGATAACGGGCGGTCGTATTGCAGGTTTTTCAGGAATATCATTATCCGCATTTTTGCAATTAAAAGCGGCAGCGATCAATAAAAAGACCAGGGGGGAAAATATTTTTCTCATTACAGGGTTGGGTGAAATTAAAAATGGCGAATGTGAAACGCAGCATGCAACAGAACAAACTTCATTCGGCACCAAAATGGAAAGTTAAAAAATATTATGCATATCATCATCCTGCAGCGTCATGTAATTATAAAATTAAATTTCGAAGGATGAAAACCCGAAATTCGAAAGAGCATACGGACAGAAGCAAAAGAACCAAATCACAAATAGCAAAAAACAAATAAATTTCAAATCCAAAGAGAAAAGCGGCAAAAGAAAGTACGAACCCGCAAGAGGTTTTCTTCTCACTTTTCACTTCTCCCCCTCTCTGCCCTATATAAAATTAAAAATCAATCTCCCCAATGCCCGGCGCTTTGCCTTTTACTATGTCTGCCGGCAGATGACCCTTCCTTTTATCATGGTCATTGTAACATGGATGCTTTCATCAAACAATACAATATCGGCATCCTTACCTGCTTCTATGGATCCTTTTTTATCGCTTACTCCCGCTATCCGGGCGGGCGTGGCAGTGATCATTTGTATGGCTTTTTCCAACGGCAGCTCCGCCATACTGATCATGGTTCTTACCAGCCGGTCGGCCGTTGCTACGCTGCCTGCAAAGGAATTCCGGTCGGGCAGCTTGGCCACGCCGTCTTCCACAATTACTTTCAGCCCGTCGTTAATATTGCCCAGCACACTCTCACCCTCAGGCATACCCGCAGCCCGCATGGCGTCTGTAATTAATGCCGTTCGTTCAGCGCCTTTAATTTTATATACCAGCTTCAGCAGGGGCGCCGGCAAATGAACGCCATCGGCAATGATCTCCACATCCATATCATCCGTTAGGAAAGCCGCTTCTATTACACCGGCATAACGGTAGGCATTGCGCCTGGTAACACCCGACATGGCAGAATACAAATGCGTTGCCAGTGTATATCCCGTTCTGAACGCTTCGTATGCTTCTTCATATATGGCGTCGGTATGCGCTATTGCCGGCAGCACACCCCTTGATTGTATATATTTTCCAAATTCAATAGCCCCTTCCAGTTCGGGGGCGGCGCTCCAGCGTTTGATGGACGCGGAGTGCGATAATATTCTTTTATACTCTTCCGGATCAGGATTGCGTATATAGCGCGGGTCCTGCGCGCCCCGCTGGTTCATGGCAAAATAAGGGCCCTCAAGATGCAGCCCCAGGAACTGTGCGCCATTTACATTTTTGTCTTTCGCCGCTTCGTACGTATCTATTGTTTTCAGGATCCCCTCCGTGTGGCTGGTAAGACTGGTTGGCCACATAGCCGTTGTGCCATAGCGGGCATGTGTTTCGGCAATGGCCAAAAAAGCTTCCACACTATTGTCCATAAAATCGTGACCACCTCCGCCATGCACATGGATATCAATAAAACCAGGCGAAACATATAATCCTTTGGCATCTATTTCAACCGCATCACCTGCTTCCATATTATTTTCACTAACAGCGGTGATCGTATCTCCCGTAATCAATACCGAACCCTTTTCCATAATACCCGAAGGCGTTATGATCTTACCGTTGTATATTTTCAATCGCTGCATGATTCCGGTTTTAATCAGTTAATATGCATGAGCCGGTTTATAATGTCCACCTTTTTATACGATGCCCGTAAAAAGCATAGAATATCAGGTAGAGGTAACAGGGAAAAAGCACCCAGTAAGCGGTTCTAACATCGTAGGCATCGGCCATCGAGCCATAAAAAAGCGGCAGGATAGCGTTGCCGCATAAACCCATGATGAGCACTGAAGCCCCCAGCTTGGTATATCGCCCCAGCCCGTCTAAGGCCAGCGGCCATATACCCGCCCACACCATGGAGTTGGCCAACCCGAGCAGTACAATAAACCATATAGAAATGTCTGCGGTATGTCCCAAAAACGTTACCTGGCCACTGGCGAAAATGATCATCAGTGTAAATAACAATCCCATGAGCGTACACAGCTTTAATACGGTTACCTGGCTTACGTACCTGGGAATAAAGATAATGCCCAGGATATAGCCGCAAATGGTGGCAAACAGTGTATAGGATGGAAACACTTTCGCTTCAAGCAAGCTGATCTGCATGGAATTGGCATAGCCGATGATGGTATCAATAGCGATCACCTGTGTGCCAACATGCAAAAAGATAGCCACGGCGCCAAGAATAAGATAAGGAAAGTGAAAAATATTCTTTTTCCCCAGGTTAGCCGATGCCAGCTCAGCGCTTTCCTTTTCCGTATTGATCTCGGGAAGCGGGGAAAACCGCACCATTAAACCCAATCCTATTAAAACAGTACCTACACAGGCATAAGGCACAATTACCCTTCTGATCAGTTCATCTAATGCCGCATTTTTTTCCACTTCGGTCATGCTGCCAATAGCATTGAACAATTCTGTATCGGTTGCTTTTAAAATTACCGCCGCAAACAACAGGGGCGCCAGGATGCCGGCACCTTTATTGCAAATGCCCATGATGCTGATGCGCTGCGCTGCGCTTTCCTTTGGACCTAACACCGTAATATAAGGATTGGCCGCCGTTTGCAGAATGGAAAGTCCCGTGCCTATGGTAAATAATCCAATGAGAAATATTTCATAGGTTCTGGCAAGGGCAGCCGGTAAAAAAATAAAAGCGCCTGCCGCCATCACCCAAAAACCCACCATGATGCCTTTTTTGAATCCTATTTTTTTTAACAGGAAGGAGGAAGGTACCGACATTACCAGGTAAGAAATATAGAAAGCAAAAGCCACTAAGTAAGATTCAAAATTGGTGAGCTCACAGGCTATTTTAAAGTAAGGGATAAGAATAGCGTTGATCCATGAAACAAACCCGAAAATAAAGAACAGCAACCCGATGATCAGTATGGAGATGACGGTATCGCGTTTGGTTAAAGCGCTAACATCTACGGTTTTGGTTAAAGCGGTACTCATGATGCGGATTGTAACTGTTTTGTGAAAGGGTTTAATTATTGTTGGAAAGCAGCGCGGCCGACATCCTGTCTAAATAACAGGTACAAGCCGGATGGGTTTGCAATATACTGGCAGGGTACAGGTTGCTTACCGCCTGCTCCACCGTGTTTTTTACGGCGGTGGCTTTCCGTCCGTCGGGAACAGAACAAATAATATGTTTTGATTTCAGTATCTGTTTTACCGACATGCTGATGGCCTTGCGGGGCACATCCTCAACAAACGGGAACCAACCCTCCCCCATCTGCTGTTTGCGGCACTGCTCGTCTAATTCAACAATAATATAGGGTTCGCCGGTTTCAAAATCGGCAGGAGGATCATTGAAGGCAAGGTGCCCGTTCTCACCAATACCCACAAGCGCCACATCAATAGGATGCTTCGTGATCAGTTGGCCAAGGCGTGCGCATTCGGCTGCCGGATCTGTTTCTCCATTTACTAAATATGCGGCTTTGAGCGGTGGCACCTTCGTTAAGAACCGCTCTTGCAAATATTTTCTAAAACTGGCATTATGCGTTACCGGTAGCCCAATATATTCGTCGAGATGAAACATAATTACTTTACTCCAGTCAATACTTTTCTCCGCTATCAATTGGTTAAGGGTTTCAAACTGGCTGGCGCCCGTGGCCAGGATGATATGAGCGCCGCCATTCTTTTCAATGGCTTCCCGAATCAGAACCGCAGCATCTTTACCGGCCGCTTCGCCTAATTGCCGGGGGGAATTGAAAGTCTTTATATTCATGCTAACAGTAATTTTCATTGAATGCAGTCCGATAAATATAGATGAAAACCTGACTTTAAACAAACCGGGGAGAAGCTTTTTAGAAAGACATCAGAAAATTGTAGATTTGTTTGAGCATTTTCTATAAAAAAAAGGGTTGTTTCCGATAAAAGTGTCTAATCAAAGAACTATCTTCTATGTCTGAAATATTGCACTTAATCATAAAAAAAGCATATGCAGCTTCTTTAATTGAACATTTGCGAAAAGAAGAAGCTATTGAGATTATTGAAGAAAACGTAGCCGAAATTTCCGAATGGCAAAAAGACGCAGTTCGCAAAACATTACTACATGCCCAACAGAACCCTGGCTCATTACAGGCCTGGGATATTGTGAGGCAAAAATATAAAACCGCCTGATGCTTAACGTTATCGTCCTTTCAGGAGAGATGGAAGTCGTCTTACCGTAACCAATTCACTATTTCAAGTCCTTTGACTCTTTTGAAGTGATCGGTGTTATTTGTTACCAATTGCAAGTCGCTTGTCAAAGCAATACCAGCAATTAAACAGTCTGTGTGGCCGATGGGTTGACCTTTCTTTTTTAAGTCTGCATAAATTCCAGCAGCCTGTCTTGTCGCACTAATAGTTAATGGCAGTATCTTACACAACTCTGCAAATTCTGTGAATCGTTTCAATTGCTTTCCGGCGTCTTTGTACAACAAGCCATTCATGATTTCGTAGTAACTGATAATGCTGAAATTGATGGCATCGTATGATTGCAGATAAATCTCTACATTTTCTACCACTTGAGGGGTGCCCCGTAAAAATTCAGAAAGAATGTCCGTATCTAATAGTCCGGGCTTCATAGATTTATATCTCTATCGAAAAGATTGTTTCGGGTCTGTTTGGTCTGCTTTTGAAAGTCCTTGTAATCTTTTTCAGGCATGCTTCCGAAAGCACCTGCAAATGAGAGAATTTTTTTGGCTGTGTTATTTGATTTCTTGGTATTTGCTCTTAAGGAATGGACTATAGAATACAGGTCTTCCAACCGGTCAACCGGAACATTTTTGATTTCTTTTAATATTGTATTAAGTGTTGGCATGTATCGGTCAAAGATATAACTTTTGTCTGGCTAAACCTATGAGAAAATCATCGTTTACCACTAACACCACCCATAAAATAGTATTCACCCTTTCAGCCACCGGTCAAACCAGGCAAAGGCATCTCCCTGCATTTGTTTATCAAATTTGTGCGGACCGGGATAATAAGCACATTGATAACGGTTTTGCGCACCTGCTTTTTTATACACCTCTTGCAATATTTTATCCGCCCTTTTCATTTCAGGCAGGGTATACAGCTCATCTTCATTATCATTTAAAACCATAGTGGGCAGCGGCGCCCTCAACCCCAGTATTTCAGGGAAATCCAGCTCATTCGGTAGCAGGGGCACATAGGTCATCCAGGTATGTGTAAATGATTTATGAAGCAGGAAATCTTTCCAGGTAGTCATAAAACCCACACAAACCGCACATTTGATCCTTTCGTCTAACCCGCCCATGAATACGGTACGCATACCGCCACCCGATAAGCCGCCACAGCCAATACGACCGGCATCCACATCTTTTCGCGCACACAATATATCCAAAGCTTTTCGGTCTTCCGCAAAAAATACACCCGGCCAGGTAGTGCCGGCGCTGAACAACGATTTAGCCATGATATGCTCGTGCTCACCCGCCCATTTATTATACGCTTCTATATTTTCAGGTTGCTCCGGGTTATTGTCATTTAAACCATTACGTAACCGTTCAGGTACATCCTGCAGCATTACCCTGCGGCTGGCAAAAGGAAAAGCATCCGATACCATTACCACATATCCTCTTTTAGCAATTTCATTGGCCCAGGCAGTTCCTTCATAAGATTCCTGCTGATGCGCAACGTCTACGGGATGGCGTTCATCTGAAGTTCTGGTTATTTTGCGGGTGCCCAGGTATTTATTGCCGCCATGATCGTGAAAAGCCAGGATGCCGGGCAGGCGGCCTTTTTGGTTCAGGGGTTTCAATACGATGGCATCTGTTGGCCGGCCATATGGCAATTGCCAGCTTATTTCCTCTATATGCAAACCGTCATACGCATATTGCTTTTTAACCTTTACTTCAGGTATCCCTTCAATAACAGGAATGGCTAACCGTTCCTGCAACCGGGCCCGCGCAGCTTTTCTCCAGCTATCCATATCTTTCCATTCTTTTTTACGGAAAGAAAAAGCAGGCAACCGGTTTTGTGTTAACCCCGCGGCCCATGGTCCATAAAGGCCGATCATATTCAGCTGCGTTTCATCAAATGCATTATTTTTTTCTGCAAGCATCCTATTGGTATTTGAAAAGGGTGAGCTAATCTGATCAGAAAAAATTTCCGGGCTGGCAAACCCTTTTAGCAGTCCACCTCCTGCAACGCCCAGCCCCGTAAGGCCGGTTAACTTCAAAAATTTTCTGCGTTTGCTTTGCATAGTCCCAATTAAGGAATGAAATTACGCATTCCACCGCTTAATCAGCACCTTTGCAAAAAGGTGAACTTAGCTTCAGCTTCATTTCACTGTTGCTTTCTTTTTGCTAAAGAGACGGAGAAAACGTTAGTTTATTATAAAATGTTACTGAATTTCCGTAAAATAAAATCCCCAGCCTCTTTTCAACTGGTCTACTTTTACCAGAATGTCATTTTCTCCCTTGCGCAAAGGAACGGTGATCCTGTCTTCATTTACCTGCGCCCTGCGGGCAAGCTGCCTGTCCAGCACCAGTATGCCGTTCACCCATACCCGCACGCCATCATTACTGCCAATACCAAACTGCACATTTTTTGCGCTGTCCGTCACAACCGTTCTCCGCGCATAGGCAACTACATTTTCTGAAGGATCAAATATTTTTGTAAAATCAATATATCCTGACGTATGATCACTGTACCGCTTCCATTGCACATTTAACCCGTTTTTACCGGTAACGGTTCGTGCTGTATCGAATCCTTTCTCCGGTGCAAAAACAGTAACAAGGCCTTTTAAGTTTTCATTATCAAACGGTCCAATTACCCACCAGCCGGTATAAAATTGCTGGCTGAGCTCAGCCCCCTGTATGAACTTATCCATATTGCCGTATTCATCTCCCTCCGCAATACGCGTTATGTTGTTTTCACCGGTGATGCGTTTAAACTGTGCCAGCACTTCCGGAGCCTCCTCCCTGCTTACATAAGCGGATCCTCCTATTGTATGAAAATACAATTTGGTGAATAAAACCGGCAGGTAAGCCAAATCCACTCTTTTAAGCAACTGTTCATCTTCTTTCGCCACCTGGCGGGCAAGGGCAAACAGGCTGTCGGCCTTACGGATCGTTTCCGGGTTCAGGTAATTTACTTCTCCCGGCTCCGACCAGATACTAAAATACACCGAATCGGGCTTCACCTGGTCATGTAACATTTGTATATACGCATTTATATACCCCGATGCTTCCCCATATACGTTCTTTACAAATTCATTGATCAATGCCTGTGCATCCTGCTGCGGGTTCCACATGAGTTGGGCAAATACCCACGCCCGCAATGTCGAAAATTCGCTACCCCCCTGTGAGGGCATATTGCTGCCCTGTGCAAATAAACCTTTGACCCCGCGATCGGCATAAAACTTTACATCATGTTTCATCGCTTCAAAATTGGGGAACGGCATGAGGTAGCGGTTGAAATCAGTAAAATAATCCCAAACGGTAATGCGTGAGGCAATTGCCCGCCACTGATCCAGCCTTTCTATAAAGGGGTTATGATCATTGCATCCCCCTATTTTGTGGGCTGAGCAGTAATTATAATGACATAAGCGTATGGTAACGTTATCGGCCGGACGAAGTGTTCTGGGCGGAATTTCGGTGTAGGCATACGCCAGCGTTTGCAGCTTCACGTTAGGATAAGCCTTTGCTACAGCTCCGGCCACCTGGTTCACAAAATGCAGCAGCGTGCCGGCATGGCTTCCTTCCGCATCATCGAGCGCCTTACAGCCGGCACATTCGCAATAACCCATGCCATCATTCTGATCAACGGCAAATATGCTGGCTTCGGGGTGTTCCCTGATCCAGCTTAATACGGTTGCCGAAGCAATTTTCGCCACTTCAGGATTGGTTAAACAAAGCTGCGCATCTTTACCGGCACGTTTGCCATTTACCTCCGAAAAATATTCCGGATGCTGCCCGAAATATTTTTCCGGTGAAACCATATTATAAAATGTATGCACAAAAGGGTAGGAAATGTAACTGCCGCCGAGTGAATCAGGAACAGGCTGCATGCTGGGGTTTAAGCGGTTGTGCATTGCCCAGGTTGCATTATAGGCTTCATTGTACCAGGCTTCGCGGTATTCAAATGCCGGCTGCTGGCGGTCGTCTTTATCAGGAAGCGGGATGCGCTTTCTTTCCGGAATTTTCATCACATCCTTCGTATACCAGCGGCAGCCTAAGTGATCCGACAGATAGCCTATCACTCCGTATAATGTACCGCGCGGCTGTCCGCCCGCTATCAGCAGGTGTTGCCCATCGGAGCGAATGATATATGCTTCGTTACCAAATTCCTGTGGATTGATATTGGCCAGCAGTGATGCAGGCGCTTCGCTAAAACCCACATATATATACTTATCCTGCAGATTTACCTCATGGGTAACGGGCAGGTTGCAGCCGGTTATCCTGAATAAGTATTGCTGCAACTCCTCTGCAGCGTGCTTTTCAGGCCGGGAAGCAGTGCCGGATACAAAGATTTTATAATCGCTTTGCCCGTTTAATATCATGTTACTTACGGGCGAACAACTGTATAATGAACAAAGCAGGGCAAGGGAGAAGAAAAACGGTTTCATGAAAACAGAGAGATGCTTTCCGATAAAATATACTAACCTATTTTTCATTGCCGTAGCAGCGCAACTATTTTTAAACAATACGGAAAATAAAAAGAGGCCGCAGCCTCAGTATAATTAGAAATATTTGCAAACAACTTTTATTTCTTCAGTCCTCTCTTTACCTTTCTTACGAAAGCCTCCGGTACATTGGAGAAATTAGCAATTTCAGAAATGGTAAACTTCCCTGCATTAACCAGGTTGGCAACTACTTGGGCCTTGCCTCTAATATACAAAAACTGTTTCAGAAAGTATAAAAAACGGCTGATGCGTGTATGATCGTATTTCTTACTCTTTATCAGTGCTTTGGCTACCATAAGCCGTTGCCGGTTGCTTAACCAGCTCCTCAGGAACTGCTCAGCAGATCCATAAACTGCCGGTGAATTGCTTTATTACTACAAAAGAAAGATTCACCGGAATACAATTTTTTCCTGCCGCCCGAAAAATCAGTAACGATTCCACCCGCCTGCTCCACAATACAGATAGCGGCGGCAATATCGTGGTAGCTGAAATTAAACCCCAGGCAAAAATCAATACTTCCATTAGCCACACTGTTCATATAATGGCTTATATTTTCAGAGCGGTTGTTGGTCATGGTGCTGATTGCATATTGCTTTCTAAGGCTGAGCAACCGGCCCGAGCAGTTCTCGGGCAATTTATTTCCTGTAAGCATAAACTGCATATTGGCACTGGCTGACGAGAGGGTATGCTGATTGACCGTCAATTTCCGGTCTTCCGTCCAGGATCCGTCATCCTTCTCCCCGGTAGTTATGGAAACCTCCGTTTCCGTAACCGTGCACAAAATGCCCATCAGCAAATCGTCTGCCTGCTGTAATGCAATACTTACGGTAGCGGGAGCCATCAATGCAAATTCAAACGGGCTCACCACCCATAACAATTCATTCGCAGGCCTTCCATCACCTTTAAACCACAGCGATGCCTCAGGCAATATTCCCGGCAAAGAAGCGCTCAGCAATGATCTTGTCAGATCTGCCACCTGTGCATTTTGCTCTTTTTGCAATGCCGCCTGCCGCTCAATCCATTGGTGGGGATTGGGTTCCTGCGTTCTCAGCCGTTGTTTTTCCCCGGCAAAAGCTTCGCTTCCAAACATATCCAGTATCCGGGGCAATGCGGTTCGGTCTAAAAAATTAAAAACCTCATCGGTAATGTACTTTACATCCATTTTTAGAGTTTATTTTAATGCAATAACTACTTTTTTGGCTGGTTAGATTTTACAAATACGGATAAAAATAATACGTTACAGGTGATATTTTAAACATGGCATAATGTTTACAACAAAATCAATACTTACAACAGCTATGGGTATATTTTCAATATTGCAGCTTTTTTCGTGCAAAGAAGAAAGCATTGCCTATGAAAGCAGCTACAAGGAAAACAAAGTAGTACTGAAAAGCATCAACGCAAAAGGACCGGTTAGCAACACGATTACCTGGCGCCTGCAATTGGGTAATTTACATCCTGTTATGATTGATGCGCTTACCACCGATCTGCGCGGACGTCCTTACAGCGATGATATTTTTGGAAATGCCACCCGCTATTATTTAGATGATGACACCGCACAGTACCACAACGAAGCAATAAGCCGCCAGCCGGTAACGCCTACCATGCTGTATTTTTCCAAAGATAAATATGATGAAAAAAGCTTTGAGGCTTATGCGGATCTTTTCAGGAGTAAATGGAGGGAAATAGAAAGTACAGTAAACAAGGAGTACCCTTATATCAAAGAACACATCATCGGCTTAGTGCATGGCGCAGCGGATGATTTTGTAAAGGAATTTGAAGGGATGCACGGGAACAAAAAAATGATCTTACGCGTATACAACGATGGCCGGGTAAGATTGATGCCGCGTGAGGGAAACAGAGATGAAGTGTATAGCGGGCTTTCAGCCGTGGTGCAAATGCCGGGAAAAAAACTTTATTTGGATAGCAACACCCAAAATAACGGATTAACGTCCGAAGAACTATACACATTCAGGAATACCAAAGGAGAAACGATTGAAGTGGTGTTTGAAATCATTCCCAAACAAAAAAACTAATACAATAAAAATAAAACTAAAATATCGTTTACTTGTTTTATGCATAACAGTTATGGCCGGATGTGAAACTAATTCACAGCAAGAAGCTGATGACCAGCCCATTTCAGCAGCGTCTGCAATGGATAGTGCAAGGCAGGATACGGCTGCTGTAATAACGATGATAAATGAAAAGGACAGGACGCTCACAGATACCATGGATGAAAGGCTGAGGCCTGTGCGGGAGAATTTCAAGAGAATAAACGCCATTACCCATTGGACAAAGGTGGATACAACAAACCCGGGAGAAGCGCTGGAAGGAAGTGAGGCGCTACTATATTATTTAAACGGGCAACTGGAAAAAATTACGGCTAAATACCTCGGGGAAACTTACCGGCAAACAGATGAATATTACCTGTTAAATGGAGCGCTTTCTTTTATGCTTGAAAAAACCTATCGCTACAACCGCCCCATTTATTATGATTCTGCGGCCATGAAAGCAGAAAATGATACCGAAGCTTTTGACTTTAACAGATCAACCATCATTGAAGCCAGAAGCTATTTCGAAAACGGAAAATTGATTTACCAGGTAAATAGCAGAAATAAGGCTGCATCGCACACAGGTAGTTACCTGCTTAAAGAACAAAAGAGAATAAATGCCGGGTTCCAAAAGCTTAAAAAAAGGCGCTTATAATATGGAAGATAAATTTTTCAATATGCGCAACAAAGTTTTTATAGCCATAATCATAAGTATAATGCTATTCGGATGTACATCAAAAGAAACGCAATACCAGGGGAGCTTTGAAGGCAGGTCATATCGCTTTGTTAACCTGATCAGAAATCAAATTTTCAGCAAAGTGTATTCCCAGGAGCTTTCTGTTGACGGCTTGTCTGCACTTTCCATTGATGATAAAACCACAAGTAAAGGCTATCCTTATCATTTAGCCATCTATGAACAGGCGCCTCATGTAATATTAGACAGCAATAGCTATACCTATAAAAACGGGTATGATGATACAGCTCAAAACCTTGCTGTGTTGTATGTTAGCCCTGAAAAGTTCTCAGAAGCTGATTTCAAATACTTCGCTTCATTTTTCAGCAGGGAGTGGCTCGTTATAAAAAATAAAGTACCCTTAAACCAGGGATACAGAAACCTGCAGATTGTAGCGCTGGTATACGGAACAGACGAACAGTTTACCCGGAAATTTAAAAACAACAGCACCAAAACAACGATTGAAGTGTGGACAGATGGTCAAATACATTACCGAACCGGCGATGCTATACAAAGCACCAACCTGAGCGCAAAAGTGCAAATGCCCGGAAATAAAATATATCTTTTAAACCCCTTCTCCACTTTCACACCTGAAAGCCTGAAAAATTATAAAGACCAAAACGGCAAATCGGTGTATGACTATTTTACGATAGAAGAGCGGCAATAAGACAGAACAGAGGTACCCGTTCCAGCTTACTATGACGACACTAAACACGACAGGTCAGTTTTTTGTTTAACTCCATGTTAGTACCAATTCTTTTTAGCACTTTATTGGTTACCTTTATTCACCGCAAAATATACGGCAAATAATAAATTATGCGGTAAATAAACCTTATATTTACCGCAAATGCAAAGAGTTGCAAATTATATTTACCAGTTAAACGAATGGCCGCATTTCAGGTGGGATACAGCCGTTATTGCTCCTTTGCTGGCTGAGCTGAGGGTTAAACAAGCCTGGCTGCTTGGTCGCATGTGGTCCCTGGGTTTTGCTTTGCAGGAAGAAGCGAACCTCCAGACAGTAACGCTTGATATTGTAAAATCAAGTGAAATTGAAGGCGAAATACTCGACACAGCACAGGTACGCTCATCTGTGGCGAGAAGGCTTGGATTAGAAGCCGGCGGTATTGCTCCTGCAGATCGGCACGTGGAAGGCATTGTGGATATGATGCTCGATGCGACCACACATTACGGGCAGCCACTCACATCAGAGCGATTGTTCAACTGGCATGCGGCACTTTTTCCTACCGGCAGAAGTGGCATTACACCTATTGTAACCGGCCACTGGCGCAACAATCCTCCGCAGCAACCCATGCAGGTAATCTCAGGCATGATGGGAAGGGAGAAAGTGCATTTCCAGGCCCCGGATGCAGCTTTGGTTCCTGATGAAATGTTTGGCTTCCTGCAATGGTTCGATGACAGTAATGATATGGACATGCTGCTCAAAGCCGCTATCGCTCATCTTTGGTTTGTAACCATACATCCTTTCGACGACGGTAACGGGCGTATTGCCCGCGCCATCACTGACCTGCAGCTTGCCAGGTCAGACGGATCGGGATTGCGGTTCTACAGCATGTCTGCACAGATCCGTAAAGAACGTAACCGGTACTACCATACGCTTGAAACCACTCAAAAAGGCTCAATAGATATTACCGCCTGGCTGGAATGGTTTCTGCAATGCCTGGGTAGGGCAATGGATGCCAGTAAGGATGAACTCTCGATGGTAATGCAGAAAGCAGCATTCTGGAAAAAGCACATGGGACTTTCCCTGAATACCCGGCAGCAAACCATGCTGAATAAAATACTTGACGGCTACCAGGGTCATATCACTTCTTCCAACTGGGCAAAGATCACCGGCAGCTCTACGGATACCGCTGTACGTGATATTAATGACCTCGTTGCAAAAGGCATACTAATGAAAGGTTCGGAAGGAGGAAGAAGCACAAGGTATTTGATGGTAGAGGAAACAAGCTCAGCAGCCTCACACTATTAAGCATTTCCGCCGTAAAGCAATAACAGGTATGATCTTATACTTTCTTCCCTTTGGTAATTTTAAAGTTTTGAAAACGCGCTTTTAAATTTTCAACTTCCCTTTTTAAGCCATTGATCAGTAACATCAATTCTTCCATATCGCTTTTAGTGGCAAAACCGTAAGCTTTATTGGGATCTTTTACTTTGCTTTCTACGTTCTCATCCTGAAAAAAATAGGAGACATCTACATCAAGAATTGCTGCTATTTCTTCAATCCTTCCAATCGAAGGATCAGTTTTACCTGTTTCTATTTTGGAATAAGCGCTGGTAGAAATACCTAATTCTCCCGCCATATTTTGCTGGCTGTAATCCTTGCTTTCCCGCAGCTTTCTTATCCGGTATCCTATTTTGTACTTCACCTCACAAATTTCCCTTCACGCAGGTATAGATTTTTTCCTTTAACAACCTTTATATTTCTTTAAAGTTGATAAACTATCTTTAAAGTATATTTTTGTTTTTTTTACGACACAAACTGTAACTGAACGAAATCCAGTAAACCAAACCCAACATCAGCAATCCGAATGACTTTTAATACACTCCTTAACAAGTACCGCAAGGTTTCTTTTTCAGAGAAAGATAAAGGCGAACGATTTGAAAGATTAATGCAGGCATACCTGCTTACCGATCCCCAATATTCCAACCGTTTAAAGAAAGTATGGCTTTGGAATGAATTTCATGGCAGGAATGATTTGGGCGGAAGCGACACAGGTATTGACCTGGTTGCTCAAACCCTTGATGGTGATTATTGGGCCATACAATGCAAATGCTTCCAGGAAAATGCGGTAATTGACAAACCCGCGGTTGACAGCTTTCTGTCTACATCGGGCAGGAAGTTTAAAAGTGAAGACTTGCAGACAATCGGCTTCTCCCACCGGCTTTGGATCTCAACAAGCAACAAATGGGGGCCGAATGCAACGGAAGCTATCCGGAACCAGCATCCTGCGGTAACCAGGCTCAATCTCCACGATTTACAGGAAGCGCCGGTTGACTGGGAAAAATTAGATAAAGGAATTCATGGCGATGCCTCGCGTGCACCCAAAAAATCGTTGCGCCCACACCAGAAAGAAGCGCTTAATAGTACACATACATATTTCAAAACTGCCGACCGGGGTCAGCTTATTATGGCTTGCGGAACCGGTAAAACTTTTAACTCATTGCGTATTGCTGAAAATGAAACCAATGGCAAAGGCCTGGTTTTATTTTTAGTTCCTTCTATTGCCTTATTAGGACAAACCCTCCGTGAATGGTCGGCGGATGCCAATGAACCAATACATGCCATTTGTATTTGTTCTGATCCGGAAATCTCCAGAAAGAAAACGAAGAATGATGACAGCGATACCTTCAGTGTTGTAGACCTGGCTTTACCCGCATCTACCAATAAGGAAGATATTCTCCGGCAATTCAACCATATCCGCACCCATCCCCCGGCGGGAATGACGGTAGTGTTTTCTACCTATCAGTCCATTAAAGTAATAGCCGAAGCGCAGAAAGAAATGATCAAAAAGGGGTTTGGCGAATTTGACTTGATCATTTGTGACGAAGCGCACAGAACCACAGGTGTAACCCTGTCTGATGAAGATGAATCGGCCTTTACCAAAGTGCATGACAATGATTTCATCAAAGCGGGGAAGCGGCTGTACATGACCGCCACCCCACGACTGTACAGCGACGATACAAAAAGCAAAGCGGCGCAGGCGGAGGCAGTTTTGTGCTCTATGGATGACGAGCAGTTATACGGGAAAGAAATTTACCGGATAGGTTTTGGCGAAGCAGTGGAAAAAGATTTGCTCAGCGATTACAAAGTGCTGATCCTTACCCTTAGCGATAAAGATATACCGCCTGCCGTGCAGGATATCATTGCCGATAAAAAAAGTGAGATCAATACCGATGACGCTTCAAAGCTGATCGGCTGTATCAATGCCTTGTCGAAAAAAATTCTCGGTGATGAAGGAGTAATACAATCCAGCGACCCGGAACCCATGCGCAGAGCGGTTGCCTTCTGTTCAAGCATTGCCGTTTCAAAAAAGATTACCGCTACCTATAACAGCACCGCAGATGTTTACCTTGATGCATTACCCTATGAAAAAAAAGGGCAAATGGTATCGGTTGCATCCAAACATATTGATGGTACAATGGCCGCCCCTCAAAGAGATGAATTATTAAGCTGGCTGAAAGCAGACAGCAGTGGCAATGAATGCCGTGTGCTTACCAATGTGCGCTGCCTGAGCGAAGGTGTGGATGTGCCGTCTCTTGACGCGGTGATGTTCCTTTCGGCACGCAACTCACAGGTAGATGTGGTGCAATCTGTTGGGCGTGTAATGCGGAAGGCGCCGGGGAAAAAATATGGTTATATCATTATACCGGTTGTTGTTCCGTCCGATGTAGACGCGGCAAGCGCATTGGATGATAACGCACGCTATAAAGTGGTATGGACCGTGCTGAATGCCCTTCGTGCACACGACGACCGTTTTAACGCAACGATCAACAAAATAGAACTGAATAAAAAGAAACCCAATAATATCCTTGTTGGCAGACCTGAATATACATTTGATAATGATGGCATGGCGTCTATGGTAAACGAAGATGAAGCGCCTTATAATACCAGGAGCATAAGCCAGCAAATGAGCTTGCAGTTTGAGCAACTGCAAAGCGTAATGTTTGCAAGGCTGGTGCAAAAAGTAGGCGACCGGAGGTATTGGGAACAATGGGCAAGATCAGTAGCTGAAATTGCACAACGGCAAACGGAACGGATAACGAAAATCATTAATGAAGACAACAGGCACCACCAGGCATTTGATAATTTCTTAAAAGGGCTGCATAAAAACATCAATACTTCCATTACACAGGCGGAAGCCATAGAAATGCTTTCGCAGCATATTATTACCCGGCCTGTATTTGATGCGCTGTTTGAAAACTATTCGTTTGTACGCAACAACCCGGTAAGCCAGTCTATGCAAAAAATGCTGGACCTGCTGGAAGAGCAGTCGCTGGAAAAAGATGCCCTGGTTCTTGAAAAGTTTTATGCATCCGTAAAAACAAGGGCCTCCGGCATTGACAACGCGGAAGGAAAGCAGCGCATTATCATTGAGCTGTACGACAAGTTCTTTAAAACCGCGTTCCCAAAAATGGTGGAAAGATTGGGCATTGTGTACACGCCTATTGAAGTAGTGGATTTCATTATTCATTCGGTAAGCGATATTTTACAAAAAGAATTTAACCGTAGCATCTCAGACGAAAACGTACATATCCTTGATCCCTTTACGGGCACCGGCACCTTCATTACCCGCTTATTGCAAAGCGGGCTGATCCGGAAAGAAGATATGGAGCGCAAATACAACCATGAAATTCATTGCAACGAAATTGTTTTATTGGCCTATTATATTGCAGCGGTAAACATTGAAAATGCATATCACGACATCATTCTTCCTGATGCTCCCCCGGGAAAAACGAATGGGATTTATAAAGCATTCCAGGGAATTTGCTTAACCGATACCTTTCAACTGGGTGAAACTGAAGACGGCGAAAAGTTGTTTTCTGAAATGTTTCCTCAAAACTCCGAAAGGGTGCAGCGGCAAAAGAAAGCCCCGCTGAAAATTATTATGGGGAATCCGCCTTATTCAGTGGGTCAAAACTCTGCGAACGACAATGCCCAAAACCAAACTTATGAAAAGCTGAACCAACGAATTGCCAACACCTACGCTAAGGAAACACAAGCCACCAACAAAAACTCTTTGTACGATAGTTACATTAAAGCTTTCCGTTGGAGTACCGACCGTTTGGATAAAAATGGCGGCATCATATGTTTTGTTTCAAACGGAGCCTGGTTAGATGGTAATAGTGCTGATGGGTTTCGTAAATCCATTGAAAAAGAATTTACATCCATCTATGTGTTTAATTTAAGAGGCAATGCGCGTACAAGTGGAGAGTTAAGACAAAAAGAAGCAGGTAACGTATTTGGTATAGGCAGCCGGACACCCATCGCCATTACCTTACTGGTTAAAAACCCGGCAGCAAGTGCAGATAAAGCGGCTATTCATTACCGCGATATTGGAGACTACCTGGGCAGGGAAGAAAAACTGAAGATCATACACGACTTCAAAACCTTTGCAAATTCAAGGCTACTCTTAAAATCACTGCAACCAAATGAGCATGGAGATTGGATTAGTTTGAGGAGTGATAGCTTTAGTACGTTTATAGCTATTGATTCAGAAAGGAAATTTGAAGTAAAAGCACAATCCTGGTTTGTTGTAAATTCAAGAGGATTGGAAACAGGGCGTGATGCGTGGATTTATAATTCATCAAAAGAAACACTTTCAATTAAAATAAATTCTTCAATTGCATTTTATAACAGCGAAATTGATAGACATACAGCTACAAAAAGAAAATCAGAAAATGTTAGAGCAACTGACTTTATCAATACAGATCCTACTAAACTGAGTTGGACAAGCAGTCTGGTTGCAAAATTTGATAAGGGTGAAAAGATACTTTTTGAAAGTGACAAAATTGAGATTGGAATTTATCGTCCTTACATTAAACAATACGTTTATCGTGGCAATAAAATGATACATAGACGTGGGCAATTTGAAGAGTTTTTTCCAAATCCTTCTCTCAAAAATTTGGTGATTTGTGTATCTCAAACATTTAAAGATGGTTCGATCATAATTACAAATAAAATACCAGATTTACATTTTAATGGCGATACACAGGCTTTCCCTCTCTACTACTACGAAGAAAACAACGCCATCCAAAAAGGACTATTTGACGAAGACAGCGGACAGCAATATACCCGTAGGGATGCCATCAGCGATTTCATTTTTGAAAGAGCCAGAAAGCAATATGGTTTAAAGGCTCCCTCCCCTTCGGGGAGGGCCGGGGAGGGGCTTACCAAAGAAGATATTTTCTATTATGTATACGGCTTCCTGCACAGCAGGCAGTACCGGGAAACCTTTGCCAACGATCTAAAGAAAATGCTGCCGCGGTTACCACTGGTGGAACCGGTGAAAGATTTCTGGGCGTTCAGCAAGGCAGGCAGACAATTAGCGGAGCTGCATTTGAATTACGAATCGGTAGCTCCTTACCCTGACGTAAAAGTGGAGGGGGATGACAGCGAATCTTATATGGTAGAGAAAATGCGTTTTCCAAAAAAGGGCCAGAAGAATACCATCATTTACAACAGCCGGATCACGGTTTCCAACATTCCTGCAAAAGCCTATGAATACGTGGTAAACGGAAAATCCGCCATTGAATGGATCATGGAACGCTACCAAATAACCACGCATAAGGAAAGCGGCATCACCAACAATCCTAATGACTGGGCTACCGAACACAACCAACCACGCTATATTTTAGATTTGCTTTTAAGCATCGTCAATGTAAGTGTGCAAACGGTAGATATTATGGAGGGGCTTCCGAAGGTGAGGTTTGAGTGAATTACTGAAGTGAAGCAGCCAACCACCTTGGCTATGGTTATTTTTGCCCTCCAGGAAGTTGAATCGGCATAGCCATCTGTACTGCTTCGTTTTCTATATAAGCAACACCTATCTGGTTTTCTACTATTTTCGATGCCCTAGATTGCGAAAAAGTATGCATAAAGGCATGGTGTGTTGTAAGAATATGATCCTGTAATTCATTATCAGCTTCCATATCAATTATCGAAACGCCAATATCTGAACACTTTGCTTTTGATATGTGCCTTGCATGGGATTTTTGTGTTTTATGATCGCTAAACTCCTTTAATATCTTTTTTGCTTTAGCGCCATCTCCACCACACATATTCCGGGTAAGCCAATCTTCAGCTAACTTTTCAGACCAATCAATGGCATGTTGACAGCCCCCCAAAAAGGTCGGATGATACTTTGATATAATCACCTGCCATAAAGGTGCTGAACTGGGATTAGCTCTTATGTCTTTTTTTGCCTGCTCAAACTCATCAAGAACAGCCTGACATGCAACTCCTCCCATTTGCGGGTCAATCGGTCCCAGGTTGGATTGTTTACCCATCATTATTTCCTTACAGGATAACGCTATAAGCGTTCCGGCAGACATTGATATTTGAGGAATGATTGCCCGGATATCTTTTCCAAATATAGAATGCAAATAATCTACTATACTTTCAGTGGCTGCCAGATCACCGCCTGGTGTATGTAAAATGAGATCAAGTCCTTTTTTCCGGTCAAGTTTATGTATATTGACCATAAAAGCATTCTTGTCTTTATCATTTACTATTACATCTGCAGGATTTCGTCCCTGAAGCCAGCCGGAATAATAAGCAATTACATTTCTTCCTGTCTTTTCACTGATTTTAGTTAGGTATTTTCTCCGAACTGTATCAAGGGAAGATTTATTACCCTTCTTATTTTCATCTTGAATTTCTGCTAATACTTCTTTCCAATTAGGCATGTAGCTACTGGCTTATGTAGATGGTGTTGGAGGACGTAGCTCCCGAAGAGGTTTCCCTGTACATTGAAAATTTCACAAAAAAGTCTCCCGGTGCAGCCCATTGTTGCTGATTACCATGATAAACAGGCGCCTGAAACCCTTTCATGACTTTGTTATATTCCTTTTCAAAGTTTTTGGGCTTTTGCTTTTTTGTTGCTTTGTCCATAAAGTTTGTTTGAGGAGTGCAAAGTTACGAATTCTCATAGAGTAATGGTTGTACAAGAATATAAATTATCTGCCAAATCTCAAAATCAATTTGATTTGGGGCCGGAGGTCTTGCTCATCAAACATTTCAAGTCAATTAACCCTTCATAAACCGGTCGGGTATTGGGAAAGGAAATCGAGGAACAGGAAAGAATCTTTTGTATAAATTGAAGTACGGCGTGAGACACCCATGGTCAGTCGAAATAGTTCTAATTTTCAAATTAACTATAGCAATATCCCATGCAAAGAATAATACTCCTGCATGAATTATGGTCAACGGCAAATCCGCCATTGAATGGATCATGGAACGCTACCAAATAACCACGCATAAGGAAAGCGGCATCACCAACAATCCCAACGACTGGGCTACCGAACACAACCAGCCACGCTATATTTTAGATTTGCTTTTAAGCATCATCAATGTAAGCGTACAAACGGTGGATATTGTGAATGCGCTACCTGAAGTAAAGTTTGAATAAAACAGGATTTACGAAGTACGAGGCGAGCGTATAATGCTTGACTTTGACCTTGCCGGATTATACGAGGTAGAAACAAAGGTTTTTAACCAGGCCGTAAAGCGGAATATAAAGCGTTTTCCTGCTGATTTTATGTTTCAGCTTACCCGGGCGGAATGGAATAGGTTGAAGACTCTGGCAATAGGACAAGATGTTGAGATACAAAGCATTGGAAGCAACTGGTCACAAATTGTGACCGGTTCACAAAAACACCGTTCAAAAACTGCCTTACCTTATGCCTTCACCGAGCAGGGAGTAGCCATGTTAAGTGGCATACTGAATAGCGACCGGGCGATAAACATGAACATTGCCATAATGAGGGCCTTTATAGAAGTGCGCCGGATATTGTTACAGCAAACTGATATAAAGGAGCAATTACGCTTAATACAGGAACGCATAACCGGGCACGATGTGCAGCTCAGCCAGACCTGCCTACCGCAGGCAGGTTTACGACAGCATCGAAAACCTGCTGGATGAAAAAGCGGCTCAACGTACATGGGATGACAGGGAAAGGATCGGGTTTAAAAAATAATCCCTACACCTTAATCAGCAAATCCTCTACTATTTTTCCATCGCCATCGGGTGTGGTATAAAAAGGCCTTTTCTCCACTTCGTAATTAGTATCAGGTGGAATGCCCAGGGTATGATAAATGGTTTGATGCACCTGGTCAATCTTTATAGGATTCTCAATGGTTTTACACGGCCGTTCATCGGCTGTTTTGCCGTATACAAATCCTTTCTTAATGCCACCGCCAAACATCAGCATTGAGCAGCCATCCGTAAAGTGACGATGCATGCCATAGAACTTCATATCGTTCAAAATGTCGGGCTGGTTTACCTGCTCCTGTACTTTAGCATCGGGCCGCCCTTCCACCATCATATCCCGGCTGAACTCACTGGCTACAATGATCAGGGTGCGGTCAAGATGACCGCTCTTATCCAGGTCTTTTACTAATTGCGCAATGGGGCCATCTACCATTTTCTTCATACCCACCATACGCGTGTGACCGTTTTCGTGGGTGTCAAATCCCATAAACGGTTCATATTCCGTGGTAACGCTAATGAACCTGGCGCCCTGCTCGGTAAGCCGCCTTGCCAGCAAACAACCCAAACCAAAACGACCTGTATTATACACATCATACACTTCTTTGGGTTCTAAGCTCAGGTCAAATGCCTTCGCCTCGGGCGAATTGAGCAGCATATAGGCCTGCTCCATAGATCTTTTAAGGGATTCTTTCTGGTAATCGCTCCCCAGGTCGCCTATCGCACTTTTGCTGATCAGGTCGTTATACAACTGGTTGCGTTTCTCAAAGCGCTTGGCATCCATCCCTACGGGCGGACGAACACTCTCCAGTCCCTGGCTGGGATCGGGGATTAAAAACGGACCAAATTCATTACCCAGAAAACCGGCAGTATGAAAAGCTTTTAATTCTTCCGATTCGCCAACGGTCATCCGTTGCCCTATATCAATGAACGCGGGGATCACCGGGTTCTTGGGACCCAGCTCTTTAGCTATCCATGCGCCCATATGCGGAGCGGCAACGGTTTGAGGCGGTTCATAGCAGGTATGCCAGTGGTACTGGTGCCTGGAATGAAGGATGTGCCCCATGTCGGCAGCTACGTACGACCTGATCAAAGTGCCTTTATCCATTACACTGCCAACAGACTGCAGCCCGTCGGAAAACCGGATGCCTTCTAAAGCAGTAGGAAAAGATTCAAAGGTACTCAGCACCCGGTTGCCTTCCAGCCCGTTTTCGTAGGGCGTATATCTTTTGGGGTCAAAAGTTTCGGTATGTGCCATGCCGCCGGCTAACCACAATAATATAACCGTGTCGGCGCTGGTATCCGCCGCTATCTTTCTACCTTTTCCGCACCCGGTTAACAGGCTGGATACCGGTGCACCTGCCGCCAAAGCAGCAAGCGTTGCCGCGCCGGACTTTTTAATAAATTCTCTCCTGTTCCAATTGGCTTTCATTATCTGCATATTTTAAATGGAGTATTCAAATCGTTTTAGTTATTTTTTTAAGATACCGGCTTCTGTATTTCATGGCATCTTTGTTGCGTCGCAATCACTTCAACAGTTGTACCGGTGGCATCTTTCATTTATACAAAATCATCATCCCTCCTTTCCTGCAAAACATTCCTAATAGATCAACTGAAATTCGGGATGCAGGGTCATCGCCCACAAAAAGTCCTGCACTGCTGCCTCAGTGGGTGTTTTGCCCAACGCTTTCAGCGCCACCAACTGCTCATCTGCTGCCGGCGGCCTCCCCAACGTGTTCCGGTATATTTCAGTTACCATTTTTTGAGGGTCGGGGTATGCCTGCTTCCATTTTTCCGCGGCACGCGCTACTGCATTATTGAACCTGTCGCCATTGGTAAGCTCAAGCGCCTGCAGCAGGTTAGCCTGCGACAAGCGGCCGGTGGAAACGGTTTCGCGGTTAGGGCGGCCCAACGCCGTAAGATAAGCATCATTTTTAACCAGCGACGCCCGGGGAAAAGGAATCGCGGCTTTAATATCTTCCGGCAACAATTTATACACAATAGCGCTGTCGCCATATACGGGCTGAATGGATTTACTTACCGCATCGGTAAACTGTTCTGCGGTTAGCCGTCTGCGTAGCATGCCTGTAAATGTATAATCGGGTGCAACAATCAGCTCCGCTTCCTTTATGCCTACCGACGGTAGTTGATAGGTTTTGGAAGTAATAATTTTATAGATAAGCTTTTTTACATCATAACCGGTTTCCACAAAGTTAGACGCAAGCCAGTCTAACAAATCCTGGCTCCAGGGTTCATTGTCCATTACATCCACAGGCTCCACAATGCCGCGCCCCATTAGTTGCGCCCACATCCGGTTAACAAGGGTGCGGTACAATCTTCCATCTTTAGGCTGTACCAAGTAATCGGCCAGTTGCTTCAATTTCTCCTGTGGAATGGCGTTGGAGTCTATTTCTCCCAATTGTTTGTACAATATGCGGGTAGGCGCCATTTTGCCCGTAGGCTTATCACAACGGTTAATCTCCAGGGGGCTCTCGGCAAATACATTGGCAAACGCGTAAGAATCTTCCAGTTTCCAGTCGCTCACAAAGCTGTCGTGACAGGATGCGCATTTCAAATTGAGACCAAGGAAAACCTGCGAAACGTTTTGCGCCGCCTGCATTTCTGTTCGCTGGCTGGAATTAATGGTACCACGCCATTTAATACCTGCTATAAAACCTTTTGATTTTTCATCAGGACTGATCAGCTCCTTTACAAAAGTATTATAGGGTTTATTATCACGCAGGGAATTGTATAACCACGCTGTAATATCATAACGGCCACCTGTTATATAACCGGTACCGCTGTAATCATTGCGCAACGCATCGTTCCAGAAAGTAAGCCAGTGCTGGGCGTAATCGTTGTTACGGCTAAGCAGGTTGCTTACCAATACTTCCCGTTTATTTGGCCGGCTGTCACTGATAAAAGCGTCTACCGAATCAGCAGCAGGCACCAGGCCAATTACATCTAAGTACACCCTACGTATATACGTGCGGTCGTCTACTTTTTTGTTCCATTCAATTTTATGCTTTTTAAAATAGTCGTTTACAAAAAGATCAACGGGGCTCGTTAGATCGCCCGTAGCGGCAGGAATTTCAGGCATGCGGGGTTCCAGTGCGGCCACACGGTAAATACTTTTTAAATCGCCCGTAGGCCATGGCGCACCCTGTTTTATCCAGTATTCAATAGTAGCTATCTCCTGCGGAGTGAGCCCCTTTCCCTTGGAAGGCATGGCTTCCTTATGATTACGGGGCAACTTAATCCTTCTTACCAGTTCACTTGTTTCAGGGCTGCCGGCTACAAGCGCAGGTCCATCTTCCCCTCCTTTGAAAATAGCTTCTTTTGAATCAAGCCTTAAATCCCCTTTTTGCTTAGCCTCTCCATGGCAATTGGTGCAGCTATGCGCAAAAATGGTACGGATCTGCAGGTTTAATTCCTGTATCTGTGTTTCACTTAAGGGGCCTGTTTGATTAGCCAGTACAAATGTGGGCTGGTTAACCGCATTAGCGGGTTGGGAAGATGGCAATACACTGGTCAAATAATCTTCGCCATGCGTTAAGGATGCGCCATAGTGCCCGGCCACCGTTACGCCCGCTACCGTTAGCGTAAGGAATACCTTTTGTATACGCCGTGATCTTTTGAAATAGGTATAGGTGGTGATAGCCGCCAGCACCATAGTGGCAATTCCGGTCCATTGGTGGATGGGCAGTATATCTCCCCCGTATTCTTCCGTATTAATGAGCAGCAACCCAAACGCAACCGATATAACAGATGAAATCGTTCCAATAACCATCAACACCCTGATGGCAGGACCAAAATCATTCGATTTTCTTTTCCAAACCAATAATTCCAGTAACCAGGCTACAACTAACAGCCCAATAGGAAAATGTACAACCAGGGGATGTAATCTTCCCAGGAAGGTCCAAACCCAAAAAGGCGTTCCGGAAGCTATTTCCGTTTCATTGGCAATAGCGGGATGCACCATAACCGAAAGCAAAAGCAGTATGCCAGCAGCTTTAAAATAACCTGCCTTCAAAATTTCTTTACATTGTATTTTTATGGTTGTCTGGCTCATCAAAATCTAAATATTACAATCGTTATATAAATTATCAATACACTAAAAAATGAACTACCTCAACAGTGCATCATAGTAGACACGAAACACCGCAACAGTTTCCTGCCTCAAAGATAGCTAAAAGTCTTACCCTGCCTGCACTTCCCGAATAGCATAAGGCATTTCATTCAACCACTTTCAGCAATAAAATGTAACCCCGGTAAACACTCCGGCAAGATACCTTTTAAACCGGTGCTGCATATCCTGTTCCATCCTGTTGTAATCATGATATATTAAAATTCTGTTTGTTTAATCGTTACCGGCCCTATAAGTCCGGATTTCAATAACGGCGCATCTTTTTTATAATGTTTGAAAGTGGTAAATGTAAATCTGCCACTTGTTCGCGGCGTTCCCTGCAGCAGCCATTCGGGCCATTGCCCGTTCTTTATTCCGTCATCCGGTAATTGCTCATCACCAATTAAACGGTTTGGCCATAAGTTGGCTATCGCTATCTCCAGTTCGTTTCCTTCCTGTTTCACCACTCCTGTAATATCCACCTGCCAGGGCGCCGTCCATATTACACCCAAATCTTTACCGTTAAGCTTTACCCGCGCCAGGTTTTTAACTTCTCCCAGATCAAGAACAATACGTTCTTTTTTATTTCCCGTACCTGTTTCCAAAAGATCGAAGCGCTGGCTGTAAACCGCTATTCCCGAATAGTATTTTATTCCTTCCTCGGGGCGGGTTGTCCAATCTTCTAACTGATCGAAGATTATTTTTTCCGGCCCTCCCCATTTGGGATCAAAAGACACGGTCCATGCTGTATTTAATGTGGCGATGTTTTTGAACTCCGGGAAATTCTCCTTTCCCGGAACAGGGGCTGTTGCTTTACCCTTTTTGAAAACAATAAAGAAACTTTGATGAGGTTCAAATTGCAAAGGGATGCTGGTTTGACCATTACCCTGCATAAACGCAGGCAGGCTTCGCATTTCTCCCGTAACGGGATCCCAGAGCTCGGGACTGCTGTTATCACATCTGAATACAGCATCCGCCTGTAAAGGTTCATCGGTTTTATTGGCTACAAAATAAATATCCCAGCCCGGCGCTGTACGGTGTGTGTAACGCAAATCGCCGGCCCATTCAAAGTCTTCGGGCAGGTTCATATTTTTTAGCAACTGGGCAGTTATGTTATATAAGGGGTAAAGCCCATCAGATTTTGTGCTTATACCTGCGCCCCATAATATTTTTCCTTTACCATATATGCGTTCTGTGTAAACAGGCGGAACTTCCAGGCTGCCCCATATAGTACGTGACAATGTTTTTACCTCCTCATCGCAGCCCGGGTACCCTGTTA
Organism: Agriterribacter sp.; assembly: GCF_035445465.1. NCBI lineage: Bacteria > Pseudomonadati > Bacteroidota > Chitinophagia > Chitinophagales > Chitinophagaceae > Agriterribacter > Agriterribacter sp. The sequence goes on along the minus strand of NZ_DAOMQT010000014.1, from coordinate 33,433 downwards.
AGCCAGGCGATTTAACAGGCGGAGAACCCACTATGATAGCTCCTTCATATACCAGGGTTCTGATCTTTTCTAATAAACGGGGGGTCATTGTTTCCACATCCGGCAGCACTAATAATTTATAAGATGCTCCTCCCGGAAATACCACCTGGTTATCCTTAACGCTTGCGGTAAGCAACTGCCCCGGAGAACATCCGTCAAAATTATAACCTCTCCTGTCGCGCACCGGTTCTTCGCCGGTAAGCGCCGATGAAGGTGGCCTAAAAACATGCGGGGCGCCTTCCGGTGTTAGATATAAGATATCCGCCACGGCTCTGCCCTGCTGCAACAGGAACTGGCAGCGTGAAATATAACGGTGATAATCCGCTACCATCGGCCACCAGGTTTGATTCCTGTCCCAATGAATGCCATAAGGTCCCATCGTCATACCGGGGCGTAAGCTATCTGCCAAAGACTGGCTTTGAAAAGTATGGTATACAAAGCGGTTGATGCCGGTTGCAAAAGCCCAGTCGCCCTGTGCTTTCATGGAACCGGGATGCTGCTTCCATCCTTCATTTTTTTCGGCGGTAAATGCTTCTGCAGGAACAAGCGGTTGCCCGTTTACATGCGCAACAGAAACAGCTTCGATACAGCTGAATGAAGTATTATAGCCGAAATCCTTACTCCAGAATTCACACATCGGCACATCTGCAACAGCGCCCAGCTCAAGATCGGCATTAGGGTTCATATCATACGGCTCTATAGACAAGCCTAAGCCATGACGGTGGCTGTATTTTTTAACCTGCCCGGCATGGTATTCCAATACCAGTTCCTGCCCTGTTTGCCGCAGGTCCCATAAAAAACGTTCGCTGATCTCCGGGCTTTCTACAACAACACCATTGTATACCGGATAAAAAGGCAACGGATCATACCCTCTTCTTTTTATAAATTCCGTTCTGAAGTTTTTTGTCCAGTTTTGCGCCCCCATCTCCCAACTGTCCATGTGCAGGAATTTCAATCCGCCTTCCTTTCTCCTAGCAGGCTTTCCGATCTTCCTGAATATCCGTCCCGTGTATTCATCAAGATGATTGTTTAAAGCAACCGTATCAAACTTATCTGCTTCAAACCCTAAGCCGGGAAAAGGTGCAGGCCGGGTAACCGCGCCATTGTTGCGTCTGCCAAACCGCATAATGATCCAGTTGCCCCGTGGCGGCTCCCAGTCTAATGTTCCATCGGAGTGTAATTTACCGGTGAGATCTATTATTTCACTTTTTGAAACAGCGCCGCCGGCAGCAACATTCCCGGTATCTGTAAAAGAAGCTAAAAAAGACTTCACACCGGCAACAGACGAATAAGGTGCACGATAGTACAGCGCTTTTTCATCAATATCTTTTATTGTATCATTTCCTGCGGGCTGAGGAAATGCCAGCACAGCAACATCTTCATAAAAGTCCTGCCATTGCTTTTTCAAATCAGGGGTGAATCCGCCTTCTCCAAAAAACGGTCTTCTGGGAGGAGGAACCGTGAGCTTTATTTTTTTGTTTTCATTTCCTGTTATTACTATACTTTCCGATACCAGGTGCTGCATAGATTGTTCAGGAGCAACCCAGGGGCCGCCGCTTCCCGACCACCCGGGGCCTATGCCCAGCGTCATGGCAATGTTCAGCCTGCGGCATTCTTTCTCAGCATGTGCAAATAACGCAAGCCACCGGTCGCTTAAAAAATCAACCCTGCCGCGCGGCACGCCAACATTTACTTCAAGAAAAATTAAATTGCCAATGCCTGCTTCAGCCATAGATTCCAGGTCTTTCGTCATACCTTCCTCCGATAAATTTCCATCCATAAAGTACCAATATACCCCGGGCTTGGCTGCATCAGGCGGCTTTACAAATCCGGACCGCAGCGCCTGTATGCCCGATATATCTGCTTTATCGGAACCGGTTATTTTTTTATTGCATCCATACCAAAGGAGCACAATAACTGAAATAAAAACAGTTCCTAATTTGCTATTCCGAAGTAAAAACATAAGCCCGTCTTTAAAAATACTGTTCAAGATCATCTCATTCCCAATTTTGGATATTTGTCGCCGGTTGATGTTCTCACCAATAGGGGCGGCATAGTGTTAAGCCAATCAAATGATGCCTGTGTGTTACCGTGAGACGGGAGATAATAAAGGTGAAAGGGAGTGAACAGGCAATAGTGAATTCACCATTCACCTCTCACGTCTTTCGTCTCACGTTTCACTTCTCTTCCTCAGCATACCTGTACCGTCTCTACTCCAAGCAGCTCACCGAGTTTTTTGATCTTTGATGCAATATGGCCAATCCCTATCGCACAATGATGGGCTGGCCCATGCACATTCCATTGCTCCACAAACTGCCGTGCGCCAACAGGAAAGCGATAACGGCTGTTGGTGTTGCCGATTTCCAGTATAGGCCCCGGAACGGATTCTGCCTCCGCAACCAGAAATAATAATTTTCCATCTCTTGTTTCCACAACCGACAGCAGGGTTACGGCTCCATAGCGTACCGACATTTCTACAGAAAGCCCGTTGCCAACCTTACCATGATATACCCGCAGAGGCTTTACTTTTATCTTTCCTTCCGCAATTGCCAAATGACCGGGGCCGTCATGCCCCATCAGCACCACATCATCATTAAAGTCCATAGCATAATATTCTGTAAATGATCCGCCAACGCCAAAGCTGTCCATTATTTTCATAGCCTGTGCATTCTTGATCTCGTATTCTCCCGCTACCGGCACGCCATTGGCGGTAAGCAGCGAATTACCCAGTATAACAGAACTCATGGTATCTTCATTTTCAGCATTACCGGTTCCTTTATGATAATACGCCATTGAGCCCAGCCCGTATTTTTGCACTAACTGATCGAGCGCAACCGATGTCCGCGCGGCCCGTTCCAGCTCAAATGCAGAACAATCAGGCTGCACATCAAACGCTTCTGCAAATATTTTCAATCTATCTTTTATCTCCTGGCCGGTTACCTGCCGCCGGATAAAAGAAAGCTCGTCTGCCTCAATGATCTGTATATGCCCGCCCAGTACCGCACAATGCAAGGTGAAATTGGAATAAATATCCAGCATGCCCCCATAATAATTACCCATCACACCCAGGTTATTGTGATACATGATATTGGCTACTTTGGCCGCCGCTATCCATTCTTCTATTGCTTTCCATACTTCAGGATCATCGTGCAGCATGCCGGTAACCTGGTAAAAAGGAATACCCGAACGGTTGAACACACTGGCTATCTCCGGTACAGGGCAGGCCGAACAATAGGCCAGCCACTCTCCTGTCATCCGGGTACGGTCATTCAGTCTGTTGAACCATTCATAATCTATAGCCGCTTGGGGCGACAGGTTGAGCACGATCACAGGTACCTTCGCCCGCTTTACTACCGGCAGCACCGTAGACGATAAGGCATAGGTAGTGACATATAAAAATATAAGATCTACATCCTCTGTACGAAAGCAGTGCCCCGCTTCAAACGCTTTGGCCGGGGTATCTATTAAGCCCATGTTAACCACTTCGGCGCCAAATGTTTTTAGCCGGCCGGCAACAACATCCACATAACCTGAAAGCCGCTTCTCTAATCCCTCAAATTGCTCCCAGTACGCTTCAAGTCCAATTCCAAACAATCCAATTTTAAGTGCGGGAGTCATTGTTATGATTTGATATTTTTCATCTAAAGTTTGCCCGGTATGTATTGCCTGCAGACGGCATCCCTGCAACTTCATTCATTTTTAACACAACGGATAAAGCGCTCATTTATTTGCGTATTGCAGTAATTGAAAATCACTCATCAGTCCGTAATCATACGTATCGTAAGCCTCACCCGGGGGATATGATTTTATATTCCACCAATGCCCCGGCCCAACCATACCTGGTTTGGGCGTATTATGGTGGGGGCCCAACAGGTTTTTCAGGCTGCCAATTACCTCAACTTCCACCCGGTTAATGCCTTTCTTCAGGTATTTTGTAACGTTCAATGTATTGGGCTCCGAAAATATAATACCTGCAGGCGTGCCATTTACCTTTACAGCGGCCACTGTTCCTTTCCATTCTCCCAGTTGAAGCTCAAACTGGCTGCCTGTTTTTTCGAGGTTGAAATCTTTAACGTAGCTCACGCCAAATCCATATAATGGCAACCCCTGCTCCTTCCAGCTTCCCGGCTGTAGCGGTTTTGGAGGTGCAATCTGCCACCCTTTATCTGCCGGTTGCAGGTTAAAATCGCCAAGAATATATATGGGCTCAATTTCCGCATATACACTCATGGGATTTGCAGTAACGGATATGGTATTGTCGCCGGTTTTCAGATACGCGCCGATCTGCAGTACACCAAATGACCGGTCTAACCACCACGTCCCTGCAAGCGGCTTTACCGGTTTGCCGTTCACTTTAATTTCCGTCCACAGGCTTCCCTGTTCTACCACAGCGCGGAATTTTTCAAAGTTTACCTGTTTGTCAATCGTGAAATGATAAGTAGCGGTAAACCCTGTTCCTTTGGGAAAAGTATCTCTTGCAATAATGTGATCTTTAAACTGTACCTGGTGGTTCCACGGATTCCTGTTAAAACCATGATGCATAAATACCGCCCTTGACGCCGCGCCCACATGGGCATCTGCCAACAGGGTATCGCCAAACCGCACATCACAGAAATCTATCATCAGCGTATTTTCTGCCGGGCGAATGGTTTTAACACCCGATCCTTTCATTACCGATTTGTTCTCTGCAACCACATAACGCTGCAATCCCTGTTGCTTTTTACCGGAAATAAAAAATAGCAAACTACCGGCTGGCGGAATATTAAAGCTTACCGCTATTTTATCTAACTCCTCCTGCTCCGGATAGTCTGATATTTTCCCGGTATCAAGATCCATCAGCAACGCATCCTTTCCTTTTATACGCACGGTTCCTTTTGCGGGCAACGTCATGCTGGCATTAGTAAGAAAGAGTATCTGCCCATCGTTCATGATCCTGCGGTGGTGATACAAATCGCCCCCGATAGTATCCCCTTCATTTGGAGCGATCTGAAAACCATCCTGCCCGAACTGTTGTTCTATAATGGATGAATTGAGTGCTGTGAACTGAAGAATATGATCTTTGGGCGCATTAAAATACTGCAATTCATTTTCCAGGGCGCCATCGAGCCTTTGCAGTTTGTTGAACAATATTACTTTCCCGCCCGCCGCTGCATACGCTTTCAGCAATGCATAAGTACCTTTGTCTATATTTTCCATTCCCGGCGGTATAACTACGGTGCTATAGGCCCGTTCACCAACTATAAATTTCGTACCCTCCGTTTTCCCGTGATCCTGAATAATGTTCTCTGAACCTAAATCATATTCCACCTGCGCTTTCTCAAGCGTGGTTATAAATTGCTGGAAACGGTTCCCTATAGCGCTTAATCCTTCATGCTGCTTTCCCGGGCGGGCATACATCCAGGCCGAGCTTGTGGGCTCAATAATTAAAATATTATGCTGTTGCTTGCCCTGCGACATCACAAAGGATAAGCGTGTAAAGTACTCATTCTGCGCTTTGTAATACGGCCACCAGGGCGTATGATAGGAAAAGCTTTGCGGATAATCGTATTTCCTTGCCCCGGTAAGCGTCATCATGGAAAGGTGCTGGTTTAAAAAATTAACGCCCAGCACATACTGCCAGTCGCCCAGCCGTTTCATGTCTTTAAAAGTAAGCTCCCAGCCGCCTCCGCCATAGGTTTCACTAAGCGTTCTTTTTTTGCTGAGCTGATTGGCTACACTGGATAGTTCTTTTACCGAACGGATATTCCCAAACTGCGCATTGGGGCTTTCTTCATTAAACTGGTTGAACAACATATCAATACCCGGTTGCTGGTGCCAGGCATACATGGCCATATTATCAGGTCCTTCCCCCGGGTGCGGCCATCCGTGCTCCCAGTAATGACCCGTCCATTTCAGGTTATGTTTTTCGGTATAAGCATACATCGGCTTCGACCACCGGTCAATAAACAATTGCAAAAGGGTTTGCTGGTAATTGTGTCTTATTTTTTTCCAGTCGCCCGTTTCCTCAAAAAGAGAAGGAAGATGCGCCTTCAGGTCGTATCCCCACTTTTGTTGAAAGCTGCTGAAAAGATCAGGTGTCCAGCGCACATTTCCTGCACCATGCGAGGGGATGCTGGGTTCATCCGAAAATAAGCCGGGAACCGCTTTCCCAAATTCATTGCCGGCAATCTTTTCATATCCCTTCATGGTTACTTCAAGAAACTTTTCGGTAACTCCTTTCACCATAAGATCAACATAAGGAAATTCCGGAGGACCAACGGTACCGGCCTGTTTTTGATAAAACGCTTTTTTAAAAAAATAATATTTCCCTTGTTTTGCTCTTTCCTGTTCCACCGCAGAAGTTATATCAATAAAACTCCCATTCTCTTCCTTCAGGATAATAAAAATATCACTAACATCAGGAGGCAATGCATCTCCTTTTGTTAAATGCAGCATTTGCCCCTGGTTATACGATTCCGGCATCTGGTCGGGCACATTGCCGCCGGCGAAGCCCGAGGGGTAAGAATTTTCATCATATATCCACACATCCAGTCCCAGTTCTTTTCCTTTTTGTATAGTGTACTGATATAAGCTGAACCAATCCGCAGATAAGTATTCCGTAATAAGTCCCGGACGGGGATGCACCATTACGCCGCCAAACGCATTTTGTTTGAATTCCTGCATCATGGAGTCAATGATCGCTTTGGTTACTTTAGTATGCCACACCCATAGGGGCGCACTGCCGTATGCTTTATCCGGGGATATAAATCCTTTTTGCAAATATTTAAACGTATTGCTATCTGCATTATCCCTGATCATTTGTGAACTGCCATGAAATGGAGTTATGATTGTTGCCAGAAGAAATACTGCCGTGTATAATAAATATCTGATCATAATAAAATATTTAAAACCACTTATAAAATCATTATCTTAATAAGACAATGCAAATAACACGCACCATTTCTAATTTGTAATGCGGCGTTATTTTGCATTGCTCTATTTTCCGGTATGAAAGTATCATGAAAAAAATTAAAAGGAGATACACAATTTGATATTTCAGATACGCATCCTGATATAAAATTTTTATGCATGGTACAACCATTACCAATAGCGCGGCGCGAAGTTGAATGCAAAAACCGGTGGCCGGCTGTATTAAATACAGGTTGTAAAAAGCAGTTTAATAAACACATAAAGAGATACACAATTTGATATTTCAGATGTACATCCTGATATAAAATTTTCCCGCATATGATCAATTATTACAAATATCTCCCCACCAGCATAGAGGATGAAAACTGGGGATTGCATGTATTAAATGCCGGTTGTAACAGGATCAGTAAAAAAGAAATTTATCCTTCTGTGCAGCATCCCGCACATCATTATTTTGACTGGGGAAAAGGCCGTGTGTTTGATGAGTACCAGGTCATTTACATTACAAAAGGCGAAGGTATTTTTGAATCTGCAAGCTGCAGAAAAAGCATTATAAAAGAAGGAACAGTGCTGTTGCTGTTTCCCGGAGAATGGCATCGTTTTAAACCCAATGAGCAAACAGGATGGGATGAATACTGGGTTGGCTTTAAAGGCCCCATTATGGACAATATCGTACAACAGAAATTTTTCAATCACCGCAAAGCGGTATTACCTGTTGGCATTCATGAAAGCATAATTCATTTAATGCTGGAGATCATTGAAAAAACAAAAAATGAAAAAACGGGCTACCAGCCAATGGTGGCGGGCATTGTGCTGCATTTGCTCGGACAAATTCATTCCCGTATCAAACAAAATAATTTTAAGCCGGAAGATATTACCGAATCTATTATTCATAAAGCAAGAATTATTTTCAGAACGAATATTGACCGTGATATTTCGATAGAAAGTATAGCGGAAGAGCTGAACGTAAGTTACGCATGGTTCCGGAAAGCTTTTAAAGCTTACTCCGGCATCGCACCGCATCAATACCTGCTGCAATTAAAAATTGAAAAAGCAAAAACACTGTTAGCCGATCATTCCAAACAGGTAAAGGAAATAGCCTTTAGCTTAAACTTCAAATCCTCTTTTTACTTTTCAAAACTATTCAAGGAAAAAACAGGTCTTTCGCCCGAACAGTTCAGAAAAGCGATGCACCGGTAAAAGAAAAAAACAACACGGCAGTTGAACGTATACCTATCTTAAAATGAAAGGCAAAGCCGTGAGGCATCTTCCTGCTAAATGACGCTTTTTCTAACAGGAAGGTACAGGATGCAGGCACATGCCCTATTAAATATCTTTCGATACAAGCGTTGTTTTACTGCTGTACGCTTGCGGTAACCGGGCTTAGGTAAACGATACGAAAACTGCTATATGAGAAGATATTTAATATTGATATTGCCCTGCGCAATATACCAGCGTAAGCGTGTATATTATTCCCGCGTCTGTTTGCCCGCTGGCAGATGCTTAATGCAATATGCATATAACAGGTTTCAAAGCTTCCTTTTCTTTACCCGATCCTGCACCCCTGCTCTAACCTTCCGGAATACATTTTCAGATCACCATTTCTATTCTTTATCACAGATTTTTAAACATCAAAACAACTTTTATGATTAAAAAGTGTCTCCAGGCCTCACGTGGAGGTAAGCAAATGGCGGCGTTTATTGCGGCGATGCTACTTAGTGCAGCGCTCTGCGCCCAGCAAAACCTTACCATTTCGGGTAAGGTAGTTGCCGCATCAAACGGAAGCGCTTTATCGGGCGTAACCGTAACAGTTAAAAGCACACAAAACGGAACAACAACCGATGACGCAGGAAATTTTAGCATCACAGCACCGCAGGGTGCAACGCTTGTTTTCAGCTCTGTTGGTTTCCAGGAAACTGAGGTAACCGTAAGCAACAGCACCCCCCTTACTATCCGGCTCATTGCAGCAGAGAAAGGGCTGGATGAAGTAGTGGTTGTAGGATATGGTTCTCAACGGAAAAGAGATATCACAGCAGCGGTATCTACTATTAGCCTCGATGATGTGGGAGAGTTACCTTCCAGAAACGTAACGCAAATGATCCAGGGACAGGCGCCGGGTGTTGTTGCTACCCAGCGGAACGGAACACCGGGTGGAGAATTTGAGGTAAGAATAAGGGGTGTGGGCTCTTTGGGAGCAGGCAGTTCGCCCCTATATGTTATTGACGGATTTGCTGTAGGCACAAGCGTTGGCCAAAACCTCAATCCAAATGATATAGAAAGTATTTCTATTTTAAAAGATGCGGCTGCCACGGCCATCTATGGCGCCCGCGGATCAAACGGCGTTGTATTGATTACCACAAAAACGGCAAAAGAAGGCCAATCCAGCTTAAACCTTTCCGTTGATTATGGCATTCAGAACATACCCAAAACAAGAAGGGTAAAAGTATTAAACGGGCCGGAGTTCGCACAGTTTTTAAACGATGTATTTACAGATAAGATCAGGATGTTTCAAAACCGTGAGCCCAGCATTGATGAAATACCCGAAGGATACCGCTACCCGGAACAGACCCAATACTCCACCGATTGGTTTAATGAAATATTGCATAATAATGCTCCCTATACAGATGTTAACCTAACCCTCGCGTCAGGCAAGGGAGATGTGAATTCTCTTTTGTCTGTTGGGTATTATAAAGAAGACGGGGCGCTTAAAGTTACCGGCTATGACCGCTTTTCCGTGCGCTCAAACATATCGGGTAAAGTTAGGAATTTTGTTACGCTCGGGTTAAATGTAAACGGAAGCTATACAAGGCAAAACCAGGCCAGTACAGACGGACGCGATGCAATAGTGGGTTCAAGCCTGCTGATAGACCCAAGAGAGCCCGCATATGATGAAAACGGAAAAATCAGGCCATTTATAGGAGGCAAAGATGGTGTATTCGCCTACCCCAGCCCGCTGTTTCTGCTGGAAAACTATTCAAAGAAAAGGGATATAGCAGATGTACTATCCAACGCTTATATAGAGGTGGCTATATTGAAGAATCTAAAATTCCGTTCTTCGGTTAACATCCGGTTAAATTACAATACGTACAAAGAATACAGACCTTCTACTATCGGAAGAGGGCTTACCACCGGCACATCCGGCGCTCCGCCCCAAACAGCAAGCGCAATCGAAATCAATGACCGGCTGCTGAATTATTCTACCGACCAGTTGCTTACCTATGCGCCCAATATTGGAGATGATCATACGCTGGATTTCCTGGCAGGCTTTACCGCTCAGGAAGAGACTGTAAAGAATATCAGGGGAGATGCCAATACTTTTCCGGATGATTTAACACCTTTTTTAAATGCGGGCGCCATCAGGTCATCTTCTTCATTTGAAGCGGGATGGAGCTTACAGGCCTATATAGCAAGAGCGAACTATTCGTACAAAGACAAATATTTATTATCCGCTTCTTTCCGACGGGAAGGAAGCTCGCGGTTCGGAGCTCAGAATAAATATGGGGACTTCCCATCTGCTTCTGTAGGATGGAGAATAAGTGAAGAAGCTTTTCTGTCAGGCGTTAACTGGATATCGGATCTGAAGCTAAGGGCAAGCTATGGTAAAACCGGTAATAACGATATCGGAAATTATAACAGTCTTTCCTTCCTGAGCGCCACCAACTATATCCTGAATAACTCATTTGCACCGGGGGTGATTGTTAGCGCATTTGCCAACTCCTCACTGCAATGGGAAAAATCCGACCAGTTAAATATTGGGATGGATCTCTCGATCTTTAGTAATAAAGTAGTGGTTACAGCCGAATACTATAATAAACTGACCAATGACATGCTGTTGCCCGTAAGCATTCCTTCTATTTCCGGTTTTACTTCCAGCCTTAGCAACATAGGTAAAGTACAGAACAGGGGAGTGGAGCTCGCTGTTAATTACAGGGAAAGCATAGGCGAAGTGCATCTCAGAACCGGCTTTAATATCGCCTTCAACAGAAGCAAAGTGCTTGAAATTGACGGACCGAATGATATATTATGGTACGGTAGCTTTTATGGCGGTTATAATGTGCAAAAGGTAGGCAGACCTATTGCCATGATCTATGGCTATGATAAAATAGGGATTTTTAATACACAGGACGAAATAGATAAGGCGCCCAAGCAGGATGGTGTGATTCCCGGTGGTATGAGGTTCCGGGATGCAGATGGTAACGGCGAGATCACCTATGATACCAAAGACATGGTAGAAATAGGAAACCCCAATCCCAAATTTACATGGGGGCTTAATATTGACGGTGATTATAAAAGATTTGATTTTAATGTGCTGTTTATGGGCGCCCAGGATTTTGATGTATACCGGAATATTGAAGCTTCTACCATGAATATGGATGGCGTATTCAATGTGCTGGATAAAGCAAAGGACCGGTGGAGGTCTGCTGAAAATCCGGGCACCAACCCCACTCATGTGAATGCGCAGGGCGGCACCAGTTACTTTAAATGGTCGCGCGAAAGCAGTAACCGGTATGTGTATGATGCCAGCTATGGATGGGTAAAGAACGTAACCTTAGGTTACAATTTCCCCAGAACAAAATACTTCAACAATATCCGTGTATTTGTAAGCGCCAATAACCTTTTCATCTTTACCAAATACCCCGGCAATAATCCGGATGTAAGTCAGAGAGGCAGTACCCAGGCTGGAAATGACGATGAAGCTTACCCGGTTCCAAGAACATTTGCGATAGGCGCTAAACTAAACTTTTAAAGCTACTCACATGAAATATATAATTGCGATAATCAGCTTAATCTTTTGTTCTGTTCTTTTTTCATGTAAAAAAGATTTCCTGAACAAAACAGATCCTACCAGAATAGGTGTGGATATATTTTACCAGGATGCGGCGCAGGTAAATCGTGCCATTAATGGTATTTATGGCCAGTTACAGGGTATTACCAGTGTTAATTACATTTTTAAGGAAATGCAATCAGACAATACCACTATAGACATGAACCCTTCCGACCGTGGTGGCGCCGCCGGCTGGGAAGCTTTTGAATATTCTACCGTAAATCCGGGGAATGGAGAAATTTCCAATTTATGGAACAGGTATTACAGCGCATTGTATAATGTTAACTTATCCATTGAAAAATTGTCGGCATCAACAACTATAGACGATGCTGTGAAAAAGCCACTCGATGCGGAGTTAAAATTCCTCAGAGCCTTTTTGTATTTCGACCTGGTACGTTATTTTGGTAATGTTGCGCTTGTAACCAATACATTTAAAACACCTGCGGAGGCTTTTGAAATAATAAGGACGGAATCGGTGGATCAGGTATATACACAAATTGAAACTGATCTGAAAGAAGCGGTTGCCGGTCTTTTAACCCGGTCGGATCAGCCTGCCGCACAAAGAGGACGCGCTACCAAAGGTTCAGCCCTGGCTACGCTTGGCGAAATGTACCTTACCGTTAAAAAATACCCCGAAGCGGTAAGCACCCTGCAAAGCATTTTGCCAATGGGCTACGATTTAGTGCCGGACTACGCGGATGTTTTCGGCACTGAGAATAAAAACAATATAGAATCTGTTTTTGAAATACAATACCAGGGAGATAACGACCTCGGCGAACAGAGCAACTTCATGTATGTATTTGCTCCAAGGGAATCGTCCAGCTCCATTGTTGGTTTTGCCGGTCAGGGTTTGGGTGGACGCAACATTCCTACCAACAATATGATTGCCGCTTATGAAGCGGGAGATTTGCGTAAAGATGTATCATTAAAAACCGGATTTACAAAAGACGGGGTATTATATCCTATTCCATACGTAAATAAATACAATCACCCGCATAACATTCCCGGCCGAACCAATGACAACTGGCCCATTTACAGGTATGCCAATGTGCTGCTGATGCTGGCAGAAGCGATTAATGAATCTACCGGCCCAGGCTCAGTGGCAGAAGGCTATCTGAATGAAGTGCGCCACAGAGCAGGGCTTGACCCGTTGAGCGGATTAGGCAAAGACGCTTTCAGAACCGCCGTGCTCAAAGAAAGAAGAGTAGAGCTGGCATTTGAAAACCACCGCTGGTTTGATTTGAAAAGAACAATGACACCTGCAGAGCTGGCCGCGTTTATGAATGCCCATGGCACAGCGGAAAAAGCAAACCCCACCGTTCCCCGGGGTGGCGTGGCTTTTAATCAACTGGATTATATATATGAGCCGCATGAATACCTGTTGCCTGTTCCGGCCCCGCAAATCCTCATCAACAGTAAGCTGACTCAAAATGATGGGTATAATTAATTAAAATGAACCGATAAACTCCGGGCCGCTTCACAAAAGAAGCGGCCTTTTTTATGACACTGCCAATGATAAAAGAGCTGAAGCTCATCCTAAATTATTTTTTACCGGCAAGAATATCTTTTACTGCTTTTATCAGCATTTCAGGCGCCGCATCCTTATTCAGATAACCGGAAGCGCCGGCAAGCAATACCCGCAGCGCAAACTGGTCTTCGGGATAAATGCTCAGTACCAGTACCGGCATTTCGGGTAACTGCCGTTTGATGCTGTTCAATGCTTCAAGCCCCCCTCCCCCCGGCATGGAAATGTCGGATATCACCAGGTCCCAGGGTGCTGAAAAAACCATTGAGGTTAAGGTACCGGTATCTCCCGCCTCACCTATATAAACAGAAGCAAATGCTTCCGTAAGTATTTGCCTGAGTCCTTTACGGATAAATTCATGATCATCGGCAATTAATATCCTGAGCATATAAAAGTGAGCGGCTTTAGCGCAGGGAGAAAATTAAATAACTATCCGTTGCCGTTGTGTAGAGTGAAAAGCCGAAAACTTGTAGACGAACTACTACAGTGGGGAGAAGGAATAAGGGGTAAGAATTTTCAGGTTCCAGGGAAGACTATTGCTGGAACCAAACTTATCCTTGCAGCTTATACGGGACATCAAAGGCTTGTTTTCATTCTATACTTTATACTCTCACACCCTATACCCTTTTACCTTACACCTTTCCGCATCAGATAAGCTTATTATCAAGCGCGTAACGGGTAAGATCTGCATTGGATTTCATTTCCATTTTTTCGAGTACTCTTGCCCGGTAGGTACTAACGGTGGTAACGCTCAGGCAAAGCTGCTCTGCAATATCTGATACCGGCTTCCCGGCAGCAAGCAGCTTAAACACATCAAACTCCCTGTCGGAAAGCTTTTCATGGAGATGGAGTTCCTGATTTTTGGAGCCGAAGACATCAGCTAATTTTTCCGCTACTGCCGGTGTAATGAATTTTTTACCCAGCAAAACCGTATGTATCGCCTTAATAATATCTTCATGAATATTATCCTTGCCCAAATAACCGGCAGCGCCGGCCTTTAATACCCTGAGGGCATACTGATCTTCGGGATACATGCTCATAATTAATACCGGCAGGGAAGGATAGGCATGCCTGATCTGATGCAGCGCATCTAACCCGCTCCGCCCGGGCATATTGAGGTCGCAGATTACAATATCCCATGACGCTTCCACCAGCTTAGACATGAGCTCCTCCGTATCCTTAGCCCCGGCTAACTGCGCAGAAGGATACTCTTCAAGAATAAGTTGCTTTAGCCCTTTTCGTACAATAGCATGATCGTCAGCAATAAGAATCCGCATCATAATGCCTGGTTTTTCGGATTTAGATAATCGTATTTTTCTTTTCCACAGGAACTTTTACTTTAACCGCAGCGCCTTCACCCGGTTTGCTTTCAATTACATATTTTCAACTCATCATGAATTTCTCTTGCAGCCTTCGCCTGTCCTTCCAGCCGGCGCATATTAATGATACTGTCCGACCATGCTTTCCCGCCGGAAATGTAAGCAACAATATTTTCCCTTAGTCAACTTCATTAAAAACCAGTAATACTAATGCTATTTTTATTTATACATTTTTAATTGCGCTAACCATCAGGAAATTACATAAAAACAAAACAACTTCAACATACCCATACCAATTAAATCAAAAAAACAAGGAAGAATCGTACTAAAGCAACTAACAACTAAGTAGAAACTACTATACAAAGCAACAGGGAGCAACCCGCTATTCTTCCTGTTCAGCAAAAACAGGTCATCGTAAAAATCGTCTTTACACTTTTTTATTTCCCCTGCGTGCGAAAATATAGCCGCAAATCACCCGGTTATACCGCCGGCTTTTCTTTGCCGGGAAAAGGAATGTTAGCTCATTGTTAACATTAGCAGGCATAATTAAACATTTATGCCTTATCAGCGTCAATAACCAAAAACATACCATGAAACAACATAAAATATACCTGGCGCTAACGGGAAGCCTGCTGGGCATTGTGCTGCTGGGCAGTTGTGCAAAAGATCCGTTAAAAAATATGACCAACGAAGAAAGCCGCATTTATATAACCAATTACGACAGCTCTGCTCATTTCGGTTCATTTCAAACGTACAGTATAACCGACTCGGTGGCGGTAATAAGCAATGGCGCGTTGCAGAAGCGAACGCTAACGGCAACTGATGCCGCTTTTATACAGGCAGTAAAAGATAACATGGCGGAGCGTGGTTATCAACTGGTAGCAAATAATGAACATCCCGACCTTGGTATAAATATCAGCAGCGTATTTAACAACCAAACAGGTGTAATCAGCTATCCTTCTTACTGGGGTTATTATGGCAGCTACTGGGATCCTTATTACTGGGGCTTCGGCGGTTATGATTATTACTTTCCTTATGTTTCCTATGCCGTATACCAGATCCGCGAGGGTGCATTATCAATTGATATGGTTGATCTGAAAGACGCAGGTAACGACAAAAAGATCGAAGGCGTGTGGAACGGACTTATAAGGGGAGAAGCCATTTTTAACGCTTCAACCGCCGCTTCCCAGGTAAAAGCATTATTTGATCAGTCGCCATACATCAGCAGCAATCACTAAAAAACAGGTAGTTGCATACATTAAAAATATATCGTCATGAAACCGCTTAAAATATTTTTTTTAGCCATGCTCTGTGCAGGGTTCGGATTGCCGGCGCTTGCACAACAGCAAAAACTAACCATGCATATTAATTATGCTGTAAATACCCCCACAGGAAGTTTTAAATCGGACCTCGTAAGCAAAACTTCTTTTCGCGGATGGAATGCTAATGTACTATACGGCGTTACAGATCGGCTTTCACTTGGCCTTGAAGCCGGCTTTAATGATTATTACCAGAAATATCCGCGGCAGGTATATGATACTAAAGACGGCGCCATATCGGCAGTGCTGAGCAATTCTATACAAACCGTGCCGGTAATGCTTAAAGGAAGATTTAACCTGGCGCCTTCGGGGATGGTACAACCGTATGTTGGCGCCGGAGTGGGAGGCAACTTCGTATCGTATAGCCAGTACCTGGGTGAATTTGCAGGCAGCAAATCCGGTGTTTATTTCGCTGCTTCACCCGAGGCGGGTATCGCTATACCATTCAGGAAGCACGGGGCATCGGCATTTACATTAGGCGGCAGGTATAACTTTATGCCCTTTAGCTACAGCGATAATAAAAATTTAAATAACTGGGGACTATATGCAGGTATAAAATTCCCCTTAAAATAATAGTAATAAAACTAACATAATTAGGTTATGTGCAAGAATGCGTCCCCCAGGTAAATGCCGGGGGACTTTTAGTTTAATTGCGGATCAATAGGGAAGTTGGTCATTAAGCTGTAATCGCCGCCAAGCAGCCTCAGCGATTCTTTCCATATGTCTTCTGTATCATAGTTAAACACAAGGTCTTGTTTTGCCATAGCGGTGATCCAGCTTTCCCCTTTCAGCTCTTCATTTAACTGGTTGCTGCCCCATCCTGAATAACCTATATAAAAGCGAATGTTCCTGTGGCTAAGCTTATTTTTCCGCAACAGGTCTTTAACAATTCCAAAATCGCCGCCCCAGTAAATGCCATCGGTTACTTCATGGCTGCCGGGTATCTGATCCGGGCAAACATGCAAAAAATGAAGCGTATCGGCCTGCACGGGGCCGCCAAAAAAAACAGGTATCTTTATGCCTTCCAGTTCAGGTACAATTTCATCAAGGGTATGCGCTATATGCTTGTTCAAAACAAAGCCAATGCTGCCCTCCTCCTGGTGATCGCATAATAAAACAACCGTACGCATAAAATTAGTGTCCTTAAGAAAAGGCTCTGCAATTAATAATATACCGGCAGAAGGTGTAAGCATTTGATCTAAGTTAGTATAGAAAATATTGGCCGGCAATTAAAATCAAAAAAATATCCTTGTTCAGGACAGGTTTTTACAGGTGCATTTAAAATTGCCGTATCGCTCTGCTTCGTGTGGACGGTGGCTCTACCGCCCACGACAGTCCGCCCCGGTTGGTGTTCCAACCAAACCAGCAACAATTTTAAATGCACCCGTTTTTACAGATATGGCTCAGTAATGTGCTAATTTTTGTATACTTGCCATCGCAAACCAGCATACCAGCCCTTATCATGTGTAAAATTGAGTTAAATCATTCATACCGTAGCTAAACCCCGGTTAATATCAAAGTAATTTTACAGGCCGATGAAGAAAATTTACTTACTGATTATTATTCTTATAACCCTATCGCTTATTGGCATTATAGTGGTGCAGATCATGTCCATCAAAAATGCCCTTATTATTAAGAACGAGCAACTGGAACAGAATATCCAGATGGCGGTAAATGAAGTAGGCCAGGAAATAGCCGAACAATCGGGCAAATTTCCATCCGCAGGCTTTCCCAAATTATCTCCGGAATGGCCTTCTGACCAGTTTTTAAAATTGCTCAAAACACCTACTGTAGCGCAACGATATACGCCTAACCAGGTGTACGACAAACTGAAGATGGCTTTAAATAAACATGGCTTAAAAAAAACCAATTTTGAATTTGCCGTGCTGAACCGCAACAGCATTACCAATAACTATGAAATGCAAACCCTTAATTTCAGCAAATTACTGGCAGACACCACCCGGAGCCGCACGTTTTGGTTCCCGCTTTCGGCGCCTTCCGGGAGCATTGCCGAAGGACTGGTTGCAGACGAGGAGCTGTGGGTGATTGTTCCGGATGTAAAAAATTTCCTTTTAGAGTCCATGAGCTGGATGATTGCGGGATCGGTATTGTTTACCCTGGTGATCTGCACGGCATTTTTTACTACCGTTCGCACTATGCTCCGTCAAAAAAAGCTGAGTGAAATTAAAAGTGATTTCATCAACAATATGACGCATGAGTTTAAAACGCCGCTGGCAACCATATCGCTGGCAGTGGATGCATTAAAAAACGATAAGGTATGGCGAAGCAAGGAAAAGATGGATTACTTCAGCGGTATCATAAAAGACGAAAACAAGCGGATGAACAAGCAGGTAGAAACCATACTGCAGGCTGCCTTGCTCGACAAGCAGGAAGTGCAGCTTAACATGAAGCCGCAGCATGTGCACGAGGTTATTAACCACGTGGCCGATAATTTCAGACTGCAGATGGAAGACAGGAACGGCAAGGCCGAACTGCACCTTAATGCGGCAAAAGACGTTATTGAAGCAGATGAAGTACATTTTACCAACCTGCTCAGTAACCTGGTTGACAATGCGATCAAATATTCAAAAGACAGCGGACTGCACATAAAGATCTTTACTCAAAATACAGGCAATGCCATCCGTGTTAAAATTGAAGACAACGGTATAGGTATGACCAAGGAAACCGTGAGCAGGATATTTGAGAAATTTTACCGTGCGCACACGGGTAACGTACACAACGTAAAGGGATTTGGGCTGGGATTAAGCTATGTTAAAGCTATGGTGGAAGCACAAAAAGGGAAAATAAAAGTAGAAAGTACGCCTGGAAGGGGATCTGCGTTTACGATGGAGTTCCCTTTGCTCCGGCAAACAATAAACAACCATCGCCATAGCTCAAAAACCTGAAATCATTTTCCAGCGCATAGTTATACATTTCTTTCCAGCGTTCTCCAATAAGTGCGGCTACCAGTAACAGTAAGGTAGATTGTGGCTGATGAAAATTAGTGATCAGCCCGGAAATAATTTTAAAAAAATAACCCGGCGCTATCATAATCTGTGTTTGCGTAAGCAATCTTTTCATATTCCGGCGCTTCATCCATTCCAGCAAGGCCTGTAAGGATTCATCTACGGGTATGGCATGCGCCGCAAACGTTTCATATACTTCCCATTGTGCTATCACCAAATCATCAACGTCAATGTCCGGGTTTTGCTTTACTTTAACTCCCATCCAGTACAGGCTTTCTACGGTTCGCAGCGAAGTGGTGCCCACGCAAAAAACCTTGCCCGCGTGATGTAGTAACTTTTCGATGATTTCATAACGTACATCTATAAACTCCGCATGCATCGCATGATCCTGCATGCGGTCTGCTTTAACCGGTTTAAAGGTGCCGGCGCCTACATGAAGCGTTACAAAATCATGTGCAATAGCTTTATCGCTGAGCGATTGGAAAATACTATCCGTAAAATGCAATCCTGCGGTGGGGGCAGCCACTGATCCTTCCTGCCGGGCATAAATGGTTTGATATCTTTCCCTGTCATTTTCATCGGCTTCCCTTTTTATATAGGGCGGAAGGGGTATAACGCCGGCATGATGCAATACCTCCGCAAAAGATAAATCACCCGGCTCCCATTGCATTTCAATGGTAAAACTGTCGGGCAACCTTTCTATAAGCAACGCTTTCAGCACAATATCAACCGTGCCGGTAGCTATCTTCTTTTCCAGCACGGCGCCCCGCTTCCATTTGGATGCGCCCCCGATAAGACAGTTCCACCATACCCTGTTCTTTTGCAGCATAGCGGTAGTAACATCAGCGTATCGCGCATGCGGCGACAGGCAGAATATTTCAATGCTCCCCCCGGTTGGCTTCTGAAAAATCAGCCTTGCTTCCACTACCCGGGTATCATTCAATACCAGTAAAGCCCCTTCCGGCAAATGCAGGGCAATATTGCGATATACATCTTCGGAAATGTTTCCCTGCTTATATACCAATAGTTTTGAGGCATCGCGACCGGCTAAAGGGTAGGCGGCGATGCGGTTTTCAGGTAAAGCATAGGTAAAATCTTTGATCTGGAGTTGTTTTGGATCCATAGTACAAATATGCAACTGTATTTTTTGCAAGGTAAATCCATTCGGCTTAATTAATCGCATACCGCAATGGCACAAGGGAAAACACTTTGTGGCTTCGTGTCTTTGTGGCTAAATTGTTTTTTTAAGATCCACCCGGATAAGTACACACCATAACCACCTCAGTTACCTAAGCATAGCAAGCGTAAGCCGGCTATCCACATTTATCCACAGCTATTCACATTATTCGCAGGTGTAGAGAAGCAAATCACATCAAAAAAGCCTTTAAAATTCACGCTGGAAAAGGATTCTCAAAAAAAAGTTTGCTGTGGATAAAATAATTAAATTAAAACCTGCGTTAAAGGTGGGAAAATGTGTTATTTTGTGGGAATAAATGGGAATTACGCATAACTCTTTATAAATGATACGGTTTTTAGGGGAATATGAAGCTACTCTGGACGCAAAAGGTCGGTTTCTCCTTCCAACAGGATTTAAAAGGCAAATCCCGGAGGGGGAAACCGGTAGCTTCTTTATTAACAGGGGATTTGAGCGTTGCTTAACCCTGTACCCGATGAAAAACTGGGAACCGATTTTTGAAGACATAGGGAGAAAAAGTGATTTTGACCCAAAAGTACGCGAATTCCGCCGCTACTTTTTAAATGGGATAACCGTGGAGATGGATAGTGCGGGGAGATTATTGTTACCCAAAAATTTGATGGAATACGCCGGACTGGAAAAAGACATTGTGTTGGTTTCGGCCTTCGATAAAATTGAAATCTGGGATAAAAGTAAGTATCAGCAGTTCTTTGACACTTTTTCACCCGAAGCATTCAGCCAGTTGGCTCAGGACGTAATGACGGATAAAAGCGGGCAGGTATAATTTATTACAGTGTCAAAAGGTGAAAGGTCAAAGCGGAAACAACCATTTCCACGCTGGCTTTTCACCTTTAATTTACCATTATGGATCAACCATATCATATACCTGTTTTAGCCCGCGAATTGGTTAGTGCCCTGCAGGTTAAACCCGGGGGGGTATATGCAGACTGCACTTTTGGCGGTGGAGGACACAGCGGGGCTATTTTGCGTGAATTGAACCAGGCAGGCAGGTTAATTGCTTTTGACCAGGATGAGGATGCCAGGCTCAATATACCCGATGATCCCCGGATCACATTTGTACCGCATAACTTCCGCCATCTTAAAAAATTCCTGCGGCTTCATAAAATAGAGGAGGTAGATGGCGTCATAGCCGACCTTGGTGTATCGAGCCACCAGTTCGATAAAGCCGCACGGGGGTTTTCCACCCGCTTTGATGAATCGCTGTTAGACATGCGCATGGATCAGCGCCAGGAACTCACTGCTGCCGGCATACTCAACAGCTATACCGAACAGGAGCTGCATAAAATGTTTGAACAGTACGGCGAGGTTACGAACGCCAAAACCCTGGCTAAAACAATCGTACAGCAGCGGCAACTGGTATCCATTAAAACGGTTAATGAATTTAAAAATGCAGTTTCCCCGGTGGTGAAAGGTAATCCTAACAAATACTTTGCCCAGGTATTCCAGGCTTTGCGCATTACAGTGAATGATGAAATGGGGTCATTACGGGAAATGCTGCAACAACTCCCTTCTCTCCTTAAGAAAGGTGGCCGTATTGCCATTATAACATTTCACAGTATTGAAGACAGGATGGTAAAGCACTTTTTCCGGAACGGAAGTTTTGAGGAAATGGCAGCCGATTCTTTATATGGCACCAAGCCGGAAAATCCTTTTCTTATCATTACCAAAAAACCAATACTGCCTTCCGCAGCCGAAATAGCAGCAAATCCAAGAAGCCGGAGCGCCAAGCTGAGGGTAGCAGAAAGAAAATAAAACAATAATAACGATACAATATATAATGCCGGAAACAGAAAAAATAAAGCCCGATGCGCCTTCCTCCTTAATGGATGGAATAAAAAAATGGTTGAATTACCAATGGGTGGTTAAAAACATCTATTTCTTTCTTTTCCTGGCCATACTGGCCGTAATATATATATACAACGGGCATTACGCAGAAAATACGATTAAAGACATTAACCGCAGTGCCAAAGCACTAAAAGAATTGCAGTATGAATACAAAACAGTAAAAGGTGAACTGATGATGCGGGGTAAACAAAGTGAGCTGGCTAAAGCCGTGGAGCCGTTGGGACTAAAAGAACTGAAAGCACCGCCGGTAAAAATTACAGAAAAGAAAAAATAAAAAAATCCGTCAGCAATTTAAAATAAAAGACGGTTGCCGATACAATTTTGGAAATAAAAAAAGACATACTATGGCGGGTTTATCTCTGCTTCCTGGGGGTAGTGGTATTAAGCCTTTGCGTGATAGGCAAGGCTTTTTACATTCAGCAATTCCAGGGTGATTACTGGAAAAGCCTTAGCGACAGCCTGCACCTCGAATACCGCACCTTAGATGCCGACAGGGGAACCATTTACAGTGAGGACGGAAGCATGTTAAGCACTTCCATTCCATTCTTTGACATACGGATTGATTTTATGGCCGACGGGCTTCGCGAAAAGGAAGGAAAAAGATTTAAAGAAAATATTGATTCCCTTGCCGCAGGACTGGCGGATATTTTTAAAGACAAAAGCCCCGCAGCATACAAAAAAACATTAGAAACAGGATACCGCAAAAAAGAGCGCTACTTCCTGCTAAAGAAAAAAGTGAGTTTCGAACAATACCAGGCTTTGCGTGAATTGCCTTTAGTAAGGCAGGGCCGAAATAAAAGCGGGTTTATTGCAGAAGATATGGAAAAGCGCCTCACCCCTTTCGGCTTACTGGCAAACCGCACCATCGGTTTGTCGAGGGCCTATGTAAATAATGACAAGCAGGTGGTAACCCAAAACGTTGGACTTGAAAAAACGTACGACAGTTTGTTAAAAGGCGTATCGGGCAAACGATTGGTGCGCCGTATATCGGGCGGCGCCTTTGTGCCGGTGGAAGGGTCTGAGATTGAACCGGAAAACGGGAAAGATATTGTAACCACATTAGACGTGAACATACAGGATATTACGCAAACCGCCCTGATGCGCATGATGGTTTCCAATGAAGCGCTGGAAGGTTGCGCCATAGTAATGGAAGTAGCTACAGGAAAAATAAAAGCGATCGCTAACCTGGGCCGTATGCCCGACGGCTCTTATTTTGAATCAGATAATTACGCGCTAAAAACTTCCGAACCGGGATCTACCATAAAGCTTATCACCCTCCTGTCTGTTCTTGAAGATAAATATGTTACCACTTCAGATATGATAGATATCAATAATGGTTCGTGGATACTGAACGGAAGAAATATCCGGGATGCGGAAAGATCGCCAAAAAGCCTGCTTACCATAAAAGAGTCATTCGAACATAGCAGCAACGTAGCCATGGCCAAGCTTGCTTATACTTATTATTCAAAAAACCCCGCACAGTTCATAAAGCATTACGAAGCGCTGCATCTTACGGGGCGCACGGGCATTGATCTGAAAGAAGAATTCAGGCCTTTGGTAAAAAACCCGTCGCGCAAAGACTGGCATTTGCAAACCCTCCCTTCGATGGGTTTCGGCTATGAAGTAATGCTGAGCCCCCTGCAACTGCTGATGGTATACAACGCCGTGGCCAATGAGGGCAGGCTTATGAAGCCTTACTTAGTGAACAGGGTAGAAAAAGACGGGAACCTGCTGCATGAATTTGAACCCCAGGTATTGAATAACAGGATATGTTCGGAAGAAACACTGCGCCAGTTAAAAGATTGCCTTAATGCCGTTTGCATCGAAGGAACGGCCAAATCCGTTTTTAAAGATGCAGTATATTATGCCGCCGGGAAAACAGGTACCACTAAGGTGAACGACGGAAAGTTTAAATACGGAGATGGTGCATACCAGTCCTCCTTTGCAGGATATTTCCCGGTTGAAAGCCCCAAATATTCCTGCATAGTGGTTATTAAGAACAAGCCCCGTGCCGCTAAATATTTTGGCGGAGCGGTAGCGGCGCCGGTATTCAGGGAAATTGCCGATAAGCTATATGCTGAAAGCGCCGACAGGCAGCAGTTGTTTATTGCCAACGTAGCCACCGACAGCAATAAGTACAGGTGGAGCGGTTATGGCAGCGAGCTTAAAAATGTGCTGGAGAAAATGAATGTGCCCTATACAGATTCCATAGCATCCGGCAAATGGGGCGTTGTAACCAATAACGCGTACACACCGGTATTAAAAGATTTAAGCGTTAGCAGACAAACGATACCGGATGTAAAGGGAATGGGATTAAAAGATGCCCTTCATTTACTGGAAAACATGAACATAAAAGTAACAGTGAAGGGTAAGGGCAAGGTAACCAGCCAGTCTTTGGATGCCGGACTGGCTATCAACAGAGGGCAAACCATAGCGCTGGAATTGAATTAACATAAACGAAAGCGGATATAAAAGCAAATGGCAGTATTACAGGACATATTATACAGGGTAAACATCCGTTCGGTGCAGGGCAATATGGGCGCGGAGGTAAAGGATATACAGCTCGATTCCCGGAAAGTGTCGAAAAAAACCTGCTTTATAGCTATTAAAGGGAGTGTGCAGGATGGACATGCTTTTATTGATGCGGCTATTCAAAAAGGGGCTACTGCAATTATCGCCGAGCAATTGCCGGCAATAAAAAAAGAAAACGTTACGTATGTGCAGGTAGAAAACAGTGCGGCAGCGGCCGGTTATATAGCCCATAACTTCTATGGCGCTCCATCATCCAAAATGAAAGTAACAGGCGTAACCGGAACCAATGGAAAAACCACCATTGCTACCCTGCTGTTCAAGCTGTTCAGCGCATTAGGATACAAATGCGGGCTGCTTTCAACCATACAAAACCAGGTTGGCAAAAATATTATCCCGGCATCGCATACCACACCCGATGCCCTTAGCATCAACGCCTTAATGCGCCAGATGCTTGAAGAAGGATGCACGCATGTATTTATGGAATGCAGCAGCCATGCCATTCACCAGCACAGGATAACCGGCCTGCATTTTTCGGGCGCCCTGTTCAGCAATATCACGCACGACCACTTAGATTACCATAAAAGCTTTGATGAATATATCCGTGTAAAAAAATCATTTTTCGATAACCTGCCCGCTGACGCGTTTGCCATTAGCAATGCAGACGATAAAAGAGGAGCGGTAATGTTACAGAATACAGCCGCTAAAAAATATTTCTATAGCCTGCGCACAATGGCAGACTTTAAAGGAAAGATTATAGACAATAGCATAACCGGTTTGCAGTTGAATGTAAACGAGCAGGAAGTACACTTCAGGCTTATTGGTGAGTTTAATGCCTATAACCTGCTGGCGGTTTATGGTGCTGCAGTATGCCTGGGGGAAGACAAATACAAAGTGCTGCAGGTGCTCAGCAATCTTACGGGGGCTGAAGGAAGGTTCGAATATATCATTTCGCCAAAGGAAAAAATCATAGGTATTGTAGATTATGCGCATACACCCGATGCCCTGCTGAATGTTTTGACTACGGTAAAAAAATTAAAGCAGGGACACGAGAAAATCATAACCGTAGTAGGTTGTGGCGGCGACAGGGATAAAACAAAAAGACCGGTAATGGCCGAAGTGGCCTGCACGCACAGCGATAGCGTGGTGTTTACATCCGACAACCCGAGAAGTGAGGAAGCGGATGACATTATACAGGATATGGAAAAAGGACTGCAGCCATCGGCAAAGAGAAAGTATATATCCATTACCGACAGGAAAGAGGCGATTAAAACAGCCGTTGCCCTGGCAGGCAAAGAAGACATTGTGCTGATAGCAGGCAAAGGCCATGAAAAATACCAGGAGATCAAAGGCGTGAAACATCCTTTTGACGACAAAGCGGTATTGAAAGATATGTTCGATCTGCTGGAAAAATAAAACAAGGGATAACTTAAAATAAAGCGCAGATATGCTGTACTATTTTTTTGACTGGCTAAGAGATGAAGGCATTAAATTTCCCGGAAGCGGGTTAATGCAGTTCATTACTTTCAGGGTATTGCTGGCGGTATTGCTGTCGCTTTTAATTTCCACCCTGTACGGCAAACGCATCATTAACCTGCTGCAAAAAAAACAAATAGGCGAAAGCGTACGCGAGCTGGGCCTCCAGGGAGAGCAACAGAAAAAGGGCACCCCCACTATGGGCGGTATCATTATTTTGCTGGCCATACTTATTCCCACCTTACTCTTCGCCGATTTAAGCAAAGTATACATTCACCTAATGCTGTTGTGCACGGTTTGGCTGGGCTTTATTGGTTTTATGGATGATTACCTGAAGCTGAAAGCAAGAAAAACGGCCATAGCAAAAGGTGAAAAATATAAAAAGAAAGACAGCGACGGGCTGGCGGGCATGACGAAAATATTCGGGCAGGTGGGACTGGGTATTATCATTGGGGCAACACTATATTTTAATGACAGGGTAGTAGTATGGAGAGAGTATTACGAGCCGCAGGCCACTGCCATTACAGAAAGTTTTTTAAAGAAAGGAGAAAAAAAAGTAGGCGACACCATTGTAACGATGGAAGGAAAAGAACACCGGTATGCTGTTGTAAAAACACCCATTACCACTATCCCTTTTGTAAAAAGCCATGAGTTCAATTACAGCAGGCTTATTAGCTGGATAGGAGAAGGAGCGGATAGGTATACCTGGATCATTTACATCATAGCGGTAACTTTTATCATAACGGCGGTATCCAATGGGGCCAATATCACCGATGGGTTAGACGGCCTTGCGGCGGGAGTAAGCGCACTGATCGGCGCCTGCCTGGGCATATTTGTATATGTAAGCGGCAGCACGCGGTTTGCAGAATACCTGAACATCATGTATATCCCCAACCTTGGGGAATTATCGGTTTTTGTTGGTGCGTTCGTGGGGGGATGTATAGGATTTTTGTGGTATAACGCCTACCCGGCACAGGTATTCATGGGCGATACCGGGAGCCTTGCGCTGGGCGGCATCATAGCATCGCTGGCTATTATTGTGCGCAAAGAATTGCTGATCCCCATTTTTTGCGGGGTGTTCCTGGTAGAAAACCTGAGCGTTATGCTGCAGGTAAGCTATTTCAAATATACAAAACGAAAGTATGGCGAGGGGAGGCGGATATTTTTGATGAGCCCGCTCCATCATCACTACCAGAAGCTGGGATATCATGAAAGTAAGATCGCGGTCCGGTTCTGGATCGTAACGGTTTTGTGTGTATTATTTGCCATAGCCACATTCAAAATGCGCTAAGCAGAAAGTAGAAATTATAAAATACAAAGCCGGCCTGTGCTTTAACAGGTAAATGAAAAATTATTCCGGGGGAATCAATCCGTTGAATACCCTTTTAATACAAGGTGATGGCAAGAAGAATGGTCATATTGGGCGGTGGTGAAAGCGGCACAGGTGCAGCTATCCTTTGCCGTAAGCAGGGAACTGAAGTTTTTGTTTCGGACAGTGGTAAGATACACGACCGGTATAAAAACGAACTGCGGCAATATGATATTGCATTTGAAGAAGAAAAACATTCGGAAGAGAAAATTTTAAACGCAGATGAAGTAGTAAAAAGTCCGGGCATACCGGAAAAAAATGAGCTGGTACAAAAAATAAAAGCAAAGGGCATTAAAGTAATCAGTGAGATAGAGCTGGCGTACAGGTATAAAGGCGGGAGCAAAATAATAGCGATTACGGGCAGCAATGGAAAAAGCACCACTACCGCTTTAACAGGGCATATATGTAAAACCGGCGGGATGGATTGCGCCGTGGTGGGTAATATCGGCTATTCATTTGCCAGGCAGGTAGCGCTGGATCCCAAACCACTGTATGTGGTGGAGGTTAGCAGCTTCCAGTTAGACGATATAGAAAACTTTAACGCGGATATAGCAGTGTTGCTGAATATAACGGAAGACCACCTGGATCGCTATGCATACAGGTTTGAAAATTATATCCGTTCAAAATTCAATATTATAAAAAACCAAACGCACAAAGATTATTTCATCTATTGTGCAGACGACCCTGTGATAACAAAACATCTGGAAACAAATCCATTACTTTCTAACCCATTGCCATTTACTATGCAGTACGAACTACCCAAAGGAGCTTATGTGAGCGGAAATAACATGACCATACATTTAGATAATGAGGAATTTGTAATGAGTGTGCTGGACTTTGCCATAAAAGGAAAGCATAACCAGTACAATACCATGGCCGCAGGACTGGCAGGCCTCACGATCGGTATAAGGAAAGAAAAGATCCGCGAAGCGGTTGAAAATTTTGAAAGCCTGGAACACCGGATGGAGAAAGTGCTGACCGTTAGGGGTGTTGAATTTATCAACGATAGTAAGGCCACCAATGTTAACAGCACCTGGTACGCACTGGAAAGCATGATGCAGCCGGTAATACTGATACTGGGAGGGGTTGATAAAGGCAACGATTACAGCTTCATGCTGGATGTGGTCAAAGAAAAAGTAAAAGCCATTGTATGCATGGGCCTCGACAACAGGAAAATTCATGAAGCATTCGGCAGGGATGTTGAAGTAATGGTAAATACAACGAGTGCAAAGGAAGCCGTTCATGCCGCTTATCATTTAGCCAATAAAGGCGATGTGGTATTGCTTAGCCCGGCGTGCTCCAGCTTTGACCTGTTTAAAAACTATGAAGACAGGGGAAGGCAATTTAAGGAAGCGGTAAGGGAACTATAGAAAATTTGAGATTTGAAATTTCAAATTTGAAATTAATTATGCAGGCATTATTAAATAAAACACGGGGCGACAAAGTGATTTG
The DNA here is from genome assembly GCF_035445465.1 of Agriterribacter sp. Classification (NCBI taxonomy): domain Bacteria; kingdom Pseudomonadati; phylum Bacteroidota; class Chitinophagia; order Chitinophagales; family Chitinophagaceae; genus Agriterribacter; species Agriterribacter sp. Next base: position 4,644 of record NZ_DAOMQT010000014.1, on the reverse strand, counting down.
GGTGGCGGTAATACTGCTCACCCTGCTGAGCCTGCTGGTGATATACAGCAGTACGGGCACTCTTGCCTACAGGCTGTCGAAAAGCGCAGAATCGTACCTGTTCAAACAGTTTGCATTTACGGCTATTGGCTTCATGATCATTTATTTTGCACACCGTATCAATTATACTTTATACTCCCGGGCCGCACTGATCCTGTTTGTGCTTTCCATACCACTACTAATATACACGCTTTTCTTCGGGGCCGAAATTAATGAAGGCACCCGGTGGATTAAACTCCCCATCATTAACCTTACTTTTCAAACTTCAGACCTTGCCCGGCTGGCGCTGTTCATGTACCTGTCGCGGCAGCTTAGCCGGTCTCAAAACGATATTAAGGATTTTAAGCAGGGATTTCTCCCACTTATTATTCCGGTTGGTATTATTTGCGCATTAATAGCACCGGCTAATTTATCAACCGCTTTATTAATTGGCGCTACCAGTTTGCTGCTGATGTTTATTGGCAGGGTAAATCTTAAGCACATAGCGGCAACAATAGGTATCGCACTAATACCCCTGGTTTTGCTGGTAAGTATCGCTTTTTCGTATTACGACAAAGAAAATCACCAGGCGAAAGACCTGCCGGTCGTGTTGAGTGTAGGACGTATCCCCACATGGATAAAACGTATACAGGATTTTGCCTACGCCGATAAAATAGAAACCGCTTACCAGGTGCAGCAGGCTAAAATTGCCATCGCCAAGGGCGGGTGGCTCGGGCTTGGACCAGGCAACAGCGAGCAACGAAACTTCCTGCCCCACCCTTACAGCGATTTTATTTATGCCATTATCATAGAGGAATACGGGTTATTGGGCGGCGTACTGATATTATTTCTATACCTCCTGTTCTTATTCAGGAGTATACGCATTTTTAAAAAATGCCCCTTTGCCTTTGGCGCTTTCCTGGCATTGGCATTAAGCTTTACGCTGGTTATACAGGCGCTGGTGAATATGGCGGTAAACGTAAATCTTTTTCCCGTTACAGGGGTGCCGTTACCGTTGGTGAGCATGGGTGGCAGCAGCTTTCTATTTACATGTATGTCTATAGGCATTATACTGAGCGTTGCAAGAAACGCTGAAAAACTGGAAGGAACAATACAACCGGCAGCGGCAGAATAAAAAAGGATATAAAAATAAAGTGCTTTGGCAAAAAAAATAATCATAGCGGGTGGAGGAACAGGAGGTCATATTTTTCCTGCCATTGCCATTGCCAACGCATTAAAGAAAGAAGATAAAACCATAGTGCTGTTGTTTGTGGGGGCGAAAGGAAAAATGGAAATGGAAAAAGTACCACAGGCCGGCTATGCCATTGAGGGTTTGGATATAGCAGGATTTAACCGGAGTTCTTTGATCAAAAATATAGGATTGCCACTTAAGCTCCTGAAGAGCTTTTTGCAGGTAAGAAAAATCGTTAACAGGTTTAAGCCCGATGCGGTAATTGGCGTGGGTGGGTATTCCAGCTTTCCCGTACTGCGGTATGCACAGCAAAAAGGTATCCCCACATTTATCCACGAGGCCAACTCCTTTGCAGGCAAAACAAATATGCTGCTGGGCAAAAGAGCGGCAAAGATTTTCACGGGTAATGATGGTATGGAAAAATTTTTTCCGCGCGAAAAGATACGGGTTACCGGCAACCCGGTACGGGATGCTATTGTAAACAGCCGGATCAGCAGGGAGGAAGCGCTTCAGTTTTTTGGATTGGATCCTCAGAAGAAAACCATTCTTGTAACAGGTGGAAGCCTGGGCGCCAGATCCATAAACGAAGCGATAGCGGCCCATATAGCAGCGTTTGAAAAAAACAACCTGCAGCTGATATGGCAAACAGGCAAATTATTTGTTGACCAGGCAAAGCAGTTGGCACAGGGAAAGGATAATATATGGACCAATGATTTCATTACCGGTATGGAAAACGCTTTTGCCGCCGCAGACGTAGTAATATCCAGGTCGGGCGCCATGTCGGTAGCCGAATTGTGCGTAGTAAAGCAGGCGGTGATATTTGTGCCTTTTCCGTTTGCCGCTGAAGATCACCAAACGGTTAACGCAATGCGGCTGGCGGAGAAACACGCAGCATTGATCGTTAAAGACAGCGAAGCAAAAAACACATTAACAGCACGTGCCATAGCGCTGGCATTAAATGATACGGAAAGGCAGGAATTAAAAAACAATATTGGTGAACTGGCTGTAACCAATGCAGACGAAGTGATTGCAAGAGAAGTGCTGGAGGTGATTTGAATTTGAGATGGAATTGCCCGGGATTATAAGGAATAACAACATTGATCCGTTGCATGCGAAGACAAAAAAATGAAAGAACTAAATAACATAAAGGAAGTTTACTTTATTGGCATTGGCGGAATAGGCATGAGTGCGCTGGCCCGGTATTTTAAAGCAAAGGGAAAAAAGGTAAGCGGCTACGATAAAACGGAAACAGCCCTAACAAAGCAACTGGTAAAAGAGGGAATAACGGTGCATTACGAAGACGATGAAAAGCACATAGCGAAAGAAGCGGATATAGTAGTATATACACCGGCAATTCCTGTAGCACACAAAGGCTTATCGTATTACCGGGATAACAGTTATCCACTTTTAAAACGAAGTGATGTGCTGGGTGAGATCACCAAAAGTTCTTTTAATATATGTATAGCAGGAACGCATGGCAAAACTACCATTACTACCATGACGGCACATTTGCTTCGTCATTCGGGTTATGGCTGTAATGCTTTCCTGGGTGGTATAGCAGCCAATTACAACAGTAATTTCTGGAGCAGCGAAAAAAATGTATGCGTGGCAGAAGCGGATGAATACGACAGGAGCTTTTTAAAGCTCCATCCCGATATCGCTGTTATCAGCGCCATGGATGCCGACCACTTGGATATATATGGAACGGAAGATGAAATGCAGCAGGCCTTTGTTGATTTTGCAGGCCAGGTAAAAAAAGGAGGCGTGCTGTTTAGCAAATGGGGATTAAAGAAATCGGCGGAGCTAAAAGCAGATCATCATTTTACCTACAGTCTTCAAAATAGCAATGCCGATGCATACGCGGCTAACATTGTAAATAAGGAAGGCGGTTATGTATTTGATGTGCATACAACTGGTGGGTGGCTAAAAAATGTAGCGCTGAACATGGGCGGTTTGCATAATATTGAAAATGCCGTTGCAGCTATCGCCATAGCAAAGCAACTGCATATTGAAGATGAAAAAATAAAAGCGGCCGTAGCCGATTTTAAAGGAGTAAAGCGGAGGTTTGAATACATCATCCCGCCATCAAACAGCAGAACAGTGTATGTTGATGACTATGCACATCATCCGGCAGAACTGGAGGCTTTAATTAAAGGTGCGAAGCTGTTGTTCGCCGGTAAAAAATGTACAGTGGTTTTTCAACCGCATTTGTTCAGCCGCACCAGGGATTTTGCCGGAGCGTTTGCGGCAAGCCTTGACCTCGCAGATGAGGTAATACTATTACCGGTATATCCCGCAAGGGAATTACCCATAGCTGGCGTAACCAGCAAAATGATATTCGACAAAATGAAAAATGAACGTAAACATATAATGGATAAAGCAGAAGTACTGAACTGGATAAAAAACAGGTACGATCAAAACAATCCTAACCTGCTCATTACCGCAGGAGCAGGAGACATTGATCAACTGGTTCAGCCGGTAAAGGAAATACTGGAGAATGGTGAATAGCGAATGGTGAGTGAAAAACAGAAAGTGTTAACAATATGCGGCTAAGCAAAAGAAAAATAGGGAGGTTTATTGCAGTCACCTTGTGGGTGGCTGCAGGCGTGGCGCTGGTGGTGCTGCTCATTGCCGCTATGCGTAAAAGGGATGATAAAATATGCAATGGATTAGAGATAGAGATCAGGGAAGTGAAGAATAATCTTTTTGCAGACAAAAACGACATCACTGGTATGCTCACCCATATGATGCCGGATATTAAAGGCAAAAAGCTAACTGAATTTAACCTCCGGCAAATGGAACAAACACTGGAAGGAAATGTATGGATAAAGGATGCTGAGCTGTTCTTTGACAATAATGAAGTATTGCAGGTAAAAATAAAAGAACGCGAACCACTGGCCAGGATATTTACTACAGGCAACAAAAGCTATTATATAGATAAGGAATTTGTGCGCCTGCCACTGAGCAGCAAATTTTCAGCAAGCGTTCCGGTTTTTACCAATTGCCCTTTAGACAAAACAAAATGGAACAAAGCCGACAGCGTACTGCTGTTACAGATCAAAGCAATAAGCGAATTAATTACTGCTGATCCGTTTTGGCTGGCGCAGATAGAACAGGTGGATTATACACAGCAAAAAAACTTTGAGCTATCGCCGCAGATAGGAGATCATGTTATCGTGTTAGGAGATGGATACAACCTGGAACAGAAATTCAGGAAGCTGTATATATTTTACCGGGAAGTGCTGGCAAAAGTGGGATGGAATACCTATTCCACTATTAATGTGCAGTACAGGGGGCAGGTGGTAGCCACACGAAAAGACACCACACGCAGTATTATTATTCCTAACAATTTATTAAACAATAACAACAGTTACACAACGCAATAAACCAACCACCATGAACACTGAACAACCCATTATTGTAGGACTGGATAT